>CACYHG010000019.1 GCA_902774175.1 uncultured Bacteroidota bacterium | reverse complement strand
TCGTTACACCATTCGTGCAGGTCGGAACTTACCCGACAAGGAATTTCGCTACCTTAGGACCGTTATAGTTACGGCCGCCGTTTACCGGGGCTTCAGTTCGACGCTTCACCTCGCGGCTGACGTCTCCCCTTAACCTTCCGGCACCGGGCAGGTGTCAGGCCTTATACAGCACCTTTCGGTTTCGCAAAGCCATGTGTTTTTGTTAAACAGTCGCCTGGACCGCTTCCCTGCGCCCTCCGTCTCCGGTAGGGTCCCCTTCTCCCTAAGTTACGGGGTTGTTTTGCCTAGTTCCTTAGCCATGAATCACTCGAGCACCTTTGGATATTCTCCTCGACCACCTGTGTCGGTTTGCGGTACGGGCGGACAGGCCCTGGCCTTAGCAGCTTTTCTCGGGAGCATGATTGCCGCGGCTGTCCCCTCCGCCGAGGCGTCGGGGTACTGTCGGGTCTCGGCACCCGGGACGTGCTTCACTGCCCCGCGTATACCTACGCCCTTCAACGCGCCATTCCGTCGGCGCGCGCGCGTTTCACTTCTCCGTCCCTGCATCGAAAGCCTGTCCGGTACCGGAATCTTGACCGGTTGCCCATCAGCTGCGCCCTTCGGCTCCGCCTTAGGCCCCGACTTACCCTGATCCGATTATCGTTGACCAGGAAACCTTGGTCTTCCGGTGTGCGGGTTTCCCACCCGCATTCTCGTTACTTATGCCTACATCTGCTTTTCCGCCTCGTCCAGCACGCCTCGCGGCCCACCTTCGCCCACGGCGGAATGCTCCCCTACCGATATCTCTATCCCACGGCTTCGGCAGCGTGCTTCATGCCCGTTTATTATCCACGCCCTGCCGCTCGACTAGTGAGCTGTTACGCACTCTTTAAATGAATGGCTGCTTCCAAGCCAACATCCTAGCTGTCGCTGCAGCAAGACCTCGTTTCAACAACTTAACACGCATTCCGGGACCTTAGCCGGTGGTCCGGGTTCTTTCCCTCTCGGACGCGGACGTTAGCACCCGCGCCCTCACTCCCGCAGAACGTGTGACAGCATTCGGAGTTTGGCCGGATTTGGCAGGCGGTGAAACCCCCGCATCCAATCAGTATCTCTACCTCTGTCGCACTGCTGCAAGGCTGCCCCTAAAGGCATTTCGGGGAGTACGAGCTATCTCTCAGTTTGATTGGCCTTTCACTCCTACACACACCTCATCCGGAGGCTTTTCAACGCCCGTCGGTTCGGCCCTCCAGCGGGTGTTACCCCGCCTTCAGCCTGGACATGTGTAGATCACTAAGTTTCGCGTCTGCTCCCCCTGACTCGACGCCCTATTCAGACTCGCTTTCGCTTCGGCTCCGCGCCTTAGGCGCTTAGCCTCGCCGGGGAGACGCAACTCGTAGGCTCATTATGCAAAAGGCACGCCGTCGCCCCCATAAGGGGCTCCGACCGCTTGTGGACGCACGGTTTCAGGTTCTCTTTTCACTCCCCTGCCCGGGGTTCTTTTCACCTTTCCCTCACGGTACTCGTTCGCTATCGGTCTCTCGGTAGTGTTCAGCCTTGCCGGATGGTGCCGGCAGTTTCACACGGGATTCCTCCGGTCCCGCGCTACTCAGGATGCCCGCAGGCCTCGTCCGCATTCCGGGTACGGGGCTCTCACCCCCTTCGGCCCGCCTTCCCAGGACGGTTCCCCTATGCGGCCTTCGGCCTTGACGCGGGTCCTACAACCCCGCAGGCGCCTCGACGCCGGCGGTTTGGGCCCCTCCCCGTTCGCTCACCACTACTTGGGGAATCACTGTTGTTTTCTCCTCCTCCGGGTACTTAGATGTTTCAGTTCCCCGGGTTCGCCTCCCTATCGGGATAATCCTTGCGGATTGGGTTGCCCCATTCGGACATCCGCGGATCGCAGGCCATCTGCGCCTCCCCGCGGCTTTTCGCAGCTTATCACGTCCTTCTTCGCCTCCGAGAGCCAAGGCATCCCCCGTACGCCCTTAGTAACTTCCTTTCTGTGCTCTTCTCGTTCGTACTTCTTGCTCTTGTACTCTTGCTTCATCCTCTCAAAAATGTCATAGAACCTCGGGCCGCCCTTGCGGCCCCGCAGCGGACTCCGGCCTTCCAGGCCGCGCCCCGGTGGAGATTGCCGGATTCGAACCGGCGACCCCCTGCTTGCAAAGCAGGTGCTCTAGCCAGCTGAGCCAAACCCCCGTGGGTAGTCCCGGGCGGACTTGAACCGCCGACCCCCACATTATCAGTGTGGTGCTCTGACCAACTGAGCTACGGGACTCTCTCCCCGCACCTGACAAAGACTCGCAGCAGGCACCCCCTGTAACAGGCCCCTCCAGAAAGGAGGTATTCCAGCCACACCTTCCGGTACGGCTACCTTGTTACGACTTAGCCCCAGTCACCAAATTTACCCTAAGGCGCTCCTCTCGGCCACACCCTTCAGGCACCTCCGGCTCCCATGGCTTGACGGGCGGGCCCGGGAACGTATTCACCGCGCCATGGCTGATGCGCGATTACTAGCGAATCCAACTTCACGGAGTCGGGTTGCAGACTCCGATCCGAACTGAGACCGCCTTTCGGGATCCGCGCCCCATCGCTGGGTGGCGCCCCTCTGTGGCGGCCATTGTAGCACGTGTGTAGCCCCGGACATAAGGGCCGTGCTGATTTGACGTCATCCCCGCCCTCCTCTCCGCTTGCGCGGGCAGTCCCGCCAGAGTCCCCGGCATGATCCGCTGGCAACTGGCAGTAGGGGTTGCGCTCGTTATAGGACTTAACCTGACACCTCACGGCACGAGCTGACGACAACCATGCAGCACCAAACCACATGCTCCTCCGCTTGTGCGGGCCCCCGTCAATTCCTTTGAGTTTCAACCTTGCGATCGTACTCCCCAGGTGGATGACTTATCGCTTTCGCTTGGCCGCCGAGGGTCGCCCCCCGGCAACGAGTCATCATCGTTTACGGCGTGGACTACCAGGGTATCTAATCCTGTTTGATCCCCACGCTTTCGTGCTTGAGCGTCTATCTCCGGTTCGCGACCTGTCTTCACGATCGGCGTTCTGTGTCATATCTATGCATTTCACCGCTACACGACACATTCCGGCCGCGCCCCCGGCATACCAGTCCGGCAGTATCAACGGCACTTCACACGTTGGGCGTGTGGATTTCACCGCTGACTTACCGGTCCGCCTGCGCACCCTTTAAACCCAATAAATCCGGATAACGCTCGCATCCTCCGTATTACCGCGGCTGCTGGCACGGAGTTAGCCGATGCTTATTCGCCCGGTACCTTCTCTCGACCCACACGTGGGCCGCACTATCCCCGGGCAAAAGCGGTTTACGACCCGTAGGGCCTTCCTCCCGCACGCGGCATGGCTGGTTCAGGATTCCTCCCATTGACCAATATTCCTTACTGCTGCCTCCCGTAGGAGTCTGGACCGTGTCTCAGTTCCAGTGTGGGGGACCTGTCCTCTCAGAACCCCTACCCATCGCGGACTTGGTGGGCCGTCACCCCGCCAACTATCTAATGGGACGCGTGCCCATCCCGCACCGAGTCGCCTCTTTAGCCGCAATGGGATGCCCCAGCGCGGCGTCATGGGATATTAGCGCCAGTTTCCCGGCGTTTTGTCCCTGTGCGGGGCAGGTTGCACACGTGTTACGCACCCGTACGCCACTCGCCATCACCGTATTGCTACGGCATGCTGCCGTCCGACTTGCATGTATTAGGCCTGCCGCTGTTATTCTTTTGTCTGTCCTGGACCTGTCTTAAGATCTCTCAAATAAAATCTTCGGGATGTCTGCTGCTTATCTCCATCCTGTTCAAAGAACTCTCCCGGAACACGGGGCTGCGCCCCTCCGTTTCGGGATTGCAAAAGTACTACCTTTTGCAATACGGATTTGCCTTTTGTGAAAATATTTTTTAAATAAAGTTTATTTTATGTAATACAACTAATTACAGCAGGATCAAAAACATCTGCAAGGCAATATCCGGCTAAAATTGCATGGGAAAGGCTCCAAAACGAAGGGACGTTTGGAAGGTTTTGACGGAAAAAGGCGCATTTTTCACTTACAGTTTTACATATTTCAGCCCGCACAGATAGCCCAGCTTGTACAGGTTGAAAAGCGTCATGTTAGGGTGTTTGCCGTTAAGATTCCACAGAATCGGATTTTTCAAGACAAAGAAGAGGCCGTAAAACAGGAAATCGACATGACATTTAATTAATATATTATAATAGCGCAAAAGACGGATATCCTTGACCAGAGCATCCCTGTCCTCATATTGCTCCATCAAAATCTTCAGATTCTCAACGCCTTGACGTGTCTTTTCCAGATAAACCCTGTTAGTGTCAATGCCTACATGATACAAGGGATTGTCAATATGGGTGATGGTGATGTTTTTTTTGCGGAGTTCAAAACCGAAGAGGGTGTCCTCATGCCCATAATTACGCAACAGCTCATTGAACCGGATTTCGGAAAACAATTCCTTCTGGATTAAGAAATTGAATGTGGAGAACTGTGCATTAGGATGCTTGTTGCGCTCTGCGGCGGAACGGATTTCGCAACGTGTCCCGTAAGTCCAGCGCAGCAGGCAATCCCTCGCCGGAGGGTTCGGACGGTAGCTTGTACCTCCGCAAACGACCACCCTCTCCCCGTTGCAATATGGCAGATAGCGGTGTATGTATTTGTCATCCACAACCTCCGAATCGCAGTCGATAAAAAGGCAGTAGTCATACCGCGCCTGTGCCGCCAGAAAATTGCGCGCCACCGAACGTCCGGCTTTGGAAGGCAGCCTGAAAACCTTCACATGGGGGATGGTCTCCAATTCGTCTATTTTGGGTTGGTAAACCGCATCCGACTGGTCGTCGAAAAGCAATATCTCGAAAAGGATACCGGCATCCACCGACTGCCGGTAAAGCGACTTGACCAACCCGACAGCATCGTGGTTATAAAGCGGAATAATAATGGAAAGCTGGCTCATCGCATCAAATCAGTTTACCCTGTTCGATGAACAGGACACGGGCCGGGATTTTGTCCACAATCAGGTAATCGTGGGTGGCAATCAGCACCGGAGTGCCCTGACTGCTGATCTCCTTGAACAATTGGAAGATGTCAAAAGAGGTCTCCGGATCAAGATTACCGGTCGGCTCATCCGCCAGAATAATATCCGGATAGTTGACCAGTGCGCGGGCTATACAGACACGCTGCTGCTCCCCACCGGAAAGCTGGTGCGGCATCTTGTGCCCCTTGGTTTTCAAACCGACACGGTCAAGGACCTCCTGTATGCGGTCGTCCCGCTTGTTCTTGTCCTTCCAGCCGGTCACCTTTGTCACAAACTTCAGGTTCTCATAGACGCTCCTGTCATACAACAGCTGGAAATCCTGGAACACAATTCCAAGTTTCCGGCGCAGCATCTGGATTTGGTCCGCACGGACGCTGTTCATGTCAAAACCGGCCACCACGGCCTCGCCGCTGTGAGGGGGCACCTCACCGTACAGCAGCTTCAGCAGACTGCTTTTCCCGCAGCCCGTCTTGCCGACCAGATATACCAGTTCACCCTTTTCGACCGTAAGGTTCACATCCGACAGGATGAGGATGTCCTTCTGATAGATATCCACATGTTTCAGGGAAATGATCGGACGGTAGGTTTCAGGTGAAACTTCAGGCTCGGCAGGAAAAGGCTGCTCCTCCAAAACCGGAGAATAGCCGGATGATGCGGGCTCCGGAACTGTCCCTTCTGGGGCGACGCTTTCAGAATCTTCAATAATGGGTTCTATGTCAATATTCATAGTGCAAATTTTTCAGTAAGATAACGGTCGATGGCTGCAGCCGATTTCTTTCCTGCCTCCATCGCTAAAATTACAGTGGCGGCACCACTGACGGCGTCCCCACCGGCAAAAACCCCTTCGCGGGAGGTTTGTCCTGTGGACTCTTCCGCCTCAATACATTCCCAACGGTTCACGGAGAGTCCGGGCGTTGTAGTGTGGATTAACGGATTTGGCGAAGTTCCGATAGACATGATGACCATGTCGGCCCCAATTTCAAATTCGGAGCCTTCCACCACCACGGGACGACGGCGTCCGGAAGCGTCCGGTTCGCCAAGTTCCATGCGGACACATCGGATGGCGCTCACCCACTCGTTCCCATTGCCCAATATTTCAATTGGGTTGCAGAGCAGACGGAAGCAGACGCCCTCCTCCTTGGCATGATGAACCTCCTCCGCACGTGCAGGGAGCTCGGCTTCGGAGCGGCGATAAACCACCGTCACATCCGCGCCCAAACGCAACGCCGTGCGGGCGGCATCCATCGCGACATTGCCGCCTCCCACAACAACGACCCTCCTACCGACATAATTGGGAGTGTCGAAACCCTCCTTGTATGCGAACAGGAGGTTGTTTCGTGTAAGGAACTCATTGGCGGACACCACACCACAAAGGTTTTCCCCAGGTATGCCCATAAAATTGGGCAAACCGGCGCCTGTGGCGATGAAAATGGCGTGGAATCCCTCCTTCTGGAGCAGATCGTCCACTGAAACCGAACGGCCTACAACCACATTACGCTCCACCACAGCCCCAAGACGGCGCACATTTTCAACTTCGTGGCGCACGACAGTCTCCTTTGGCAGACGGAACGAGGGGATGCCGTATGCCAGCACTCCTCCCAATGCGTGCAACGCCTCAAAGATGGTAACCTGATAGCCCTTCATCAGCAGCTCCTTGGCGCAAGTCAGACCTGCAGGACCGCTGCCGACCACCGCAACCTTGTAAGGTTTTGCAGCCGACGGCCTGTCAAATTCAAGATGGTTTTCGCGGGACCAGTCTCCGACGAAGCGCTCCAACTTGCCGATGGCTATAGGCTGCTGTTTCTTCAGCAGCACACAACTGCCCTCGCACTGCGTCTCCTGCGGGCAGACACGTCCGCAGATGGCAGGCAGCGCAGAATCGCGGTCGATGACCCGTGCCGCGGCCTCAAAATCGCCCTCAGCCACCTTATGAATGAACTCAGGGATGGAGATCCCGACCGGACAGGCGGTCACACAGCGCGGTTTTTTGCATTGCAGGCAACGGTGCGCCTCCAGCATGGCCTCCTCCGCGTTATAGCCGTAGCAGACCTCCTCAAAGTTGTGACGGCGCACCTCCGGCCGCTGTTCGCGGACGGGAACCCTTGTGTTGTTCTCCGCAGTCTCCTCTGTCACACCTCCGATAAAGCAGCGGTGTCCCTCCTCGGACTCCTCACGATGCAGCTGTTTGCGGCCCTCCACTGTGTCATACATTGCCTGGCGTTTCATGGCAAGGTCGAAATCCACCTTGTAACCGTCAAATTCCGGACCGTCCACACAGGTGAAACGGGTCTTGCCGTCCACCTGCACACGGCATGCCCCGCACATTCCCGTGCCGTCCACCATCAGCGAATTGAGGCTGACAGTGCAGGGAATGCCGTACGACTTCGCCAGAAGGGTGACATATTTCATCATTATCATCGGCCCGATAGTCACCACCTCATCGTAGCGTTTGCCGCTCTCCAGCTCCTGCCGGAGAATGTCAGTCACCAATCCCTTCAAAGGGGTGGAGTTGTCATCCGTGGTGACAAGAAGTCGGCATATCGGCTGAAGCTCCTTTTCAAGAATCAGCAGGGACTTGGTTTTGGCCCCGATAATAACATCAACCTGCACCCCATGCTCGTGCAGGTATTTCACCTGAGGATAGATGGGGGCAATGCCGACACCACCGGCAACAAAGACGAAACGGCGGCTGCGCAGCTCATCATCGGAAAGGGCGACCCACTCCGACGGGCGTCCAAGCGGCCCGACAACATCCAAAAAATGGTCTCCGGCCACCATGGCTGCCATTTCCCTTGTGGACTTGCCGACCACCTTGAAGACGATGGTTACGGTACCCTTTTTCAGATCATAATCACAAATGGTGAGCGGAATGCGTTCAGCTCTCTCATGCGTCTTGACAATCAGGAACTGTCCGGGGAGTGCAGAGGCGGAAATACGCGGCGCCTGAACATCCATCAATACCGTATCGTCGGCCAAGTCTGCTTTTTTCAGTATTTTGTACATATAATATATGCTTTCGGTCAAAAGTGCAAAAATACAAAATTTTAAAACATCTTTCACCTTGGAATCCCTATTTTTTTGTACTTTTGCAAAAAATTTCTGATTAGGTTTATTAATTCAAAAGTAGTTAATTTTTAATCTGTTACATAATGAATGCCTTACGAAGGGAGCAAGTCGGGAAACAAGTTTTCTCATACTTTCTGGTATTTCTTGGAAGCGTGCTGTTCGCGGTCGGGGATGTGATGTTTGTCAACCCTTACCGGCTGGCACCTGGAGGAACATACGGTCTGGCCAACGTATTGAACACCGTATGGCCGTGGCGTATCGGTTTTTACGCCATCTGCATGGACATCCCTCTGCTGCTGATAGGCTCCTGGATTCTGGGGCCGAAGTTCGGTCTGAAGACAATCCTCAGCACCATCCTGATTTTTGGCGCCACCGTGATTTTGGAATCCACATGGGGTTATGACCCGCTGATACACAACGGTATCCTTTCCGACATTTCCGGCTGCGACCCCTACTTCATGCAGACACTGGTCCAGATACAGGACACCAACCGCTTCTTTGTGCCGGACTATTTCCTGAACACCCTGATTTCCGGAGCCATCTACGGTATCGCAATCGGTATGATATTCAAATCGGGATCGACCTCCGGCGGCAGCGACATCATCAGCATGATCGCACACAAATACACAAAGATATCGTTGGGCACGCTGACACTGATTGTCGATTCCTGCATCACCCTGACCAGCTTCATCGCCTTCAAGGATATCCGCCTGCCGATTTACTCCATCCTGCTGATTGTGGTTGAGAGCAAAATAATCGATATCGTCATCGAGGGCTTCAAGAGCTATAAGACAGCCTTCATTATCACCGACAACATAAAGGAGGTGAGCGACTTCATCCTGAACGACCTGCAGCGCGGAGGCACCTGTTTCACCGGCATGGGGCTCTACCACGGCGCGGAGCGCAAGATGATCTACGTCACGCTGAACCGCTCCGAACTGGTCAAACTGGAGGGCAACCTGCGCTATATGGACCCCAACGCATTTATCAATGTGGTGGAGAGCAGCAAGATCATGGGATTGGGATTTAAGGCATTACCGGAGCAGTGACGGCAACATACAATATAAAAAAAGCGGGTCGTGAAACCCGCTTTTTTTGTAGGAAAAAACACTAACATTTATTTGTACTCCTTCGGCTCGGCACCCTGAAGCACCTCATTGGCGCACATGGCCAGAGCCAGCATCTCGTTCTCCCCTTTGTACACCTTAACAGGGGCAATCCAATCCACCTGTTCGGTAATCTGCTTCATCCAAGGCTTGCTGTATGAGATGCCGCCCGTCAGCAGGATGGCGTCCACCTTACCCTTGACCACAGCGGCCAGACGGCTTATCTCCAAAGAGACCTGATAGCAGAAGGCATCCACCAGAAGCTTGCACTTCGGATCGCCCTCCAAAGCCTTGGTCTCCACATAGAGGGAGTCGTTCGTTCCAAGATAGGCCACAAAGCCGCCCTCGGCGGTAATCATCTTCTTGATTTTATCCTTAGTATATTCTCCGCTGAAGCAGACATCAATCAGTTTGCTGGCGTTGATGGAACCCGCACGGGTCGGGGAATAGGCCCCGAGGCCGCAAAGGGCGCGGTTCACCTCCACCACCCTACCATGGTTATGGATGCCGACCGACACGCCACCGCCGATATGCGCGATAATCAGGTTAAGATCCTCATACCGTTTGCCAACTTCACGCGCATAGAGCTTGGCAGTCATCTTCTGGTTAAGGCAGTGCCAGATGACTCCCTCGCGCTTTGGATCCAGGTCAAACACGGGATGTCCTGTGATCTTGGCATGGTCCGGACGTTCATCAACGATGCCGGGGTCGGCGATATAAGCCTCCTTCAGACCGAAATCCTTGGCGATGCTGTCGGCAATCAGAGCGCCCAGATTGCAGGCATGTTTGCCCTGCACACCGTCATGGCACTCCTGTTTCATAAGTTCATTGACCCTGTATGTTCCTGATTCGCACGGACGCGTCAGGCCGCCCCGCCCGATGACGATGGCGATTTCATCACGGCCGACACCATGTTTTTCCAGCGTCTGCAAAATAGTCTCCTTGCGGTAGTCGAACTGGTCCGCCACTTCGGCAAATTTCTGGACCTCCTCCAACGGATGTTTGATGTTTTCAGTGAACACCTCCTTCTCACCTTCGTAAACGGACATTTTGGTGGAGGTTGCTCCGGGATTGATGGCTAATATTTTACCTTTTTTCTGCATGTCAATAAGATTTGATGTTTTAAAGGTACAAAGGTAATCAAAAAAGCAACACCAAAAGAGGGATTCTCGATGAATTTTTCAACAAAAAAACTTTATATATATAGGTTATTGCCTATCAATGCATAATCGGAGCATTCCGGACTCGCCCATTGCCACGAACGGAATCCGCGACATGGCGCAAGCGTCACGCCAGCGTACGATTCGGGAGGGCGAAAGGGCCGGCAACGCGCAAACGCAGCCGGGTGAGATTGTGGAAAGAACCCTCTCAGGACGCGCCGTGGTCGAATCCCCTACCAGCAGATAATCCGGGAAACAGACCGGCCCACAAACGGAATCGGTATAGAACCGGCCGTTCAGGGAAAGGAAGGAAATCGGGCCGAACTGGAAATATCCGCCATTTTTCACCCAATTGTCCGACAGGCTGTCCTGCAGTGCGCACACCGGCATTGGCCGTCCGTGACGGAGACGGCTCCCCTGCATGAAATAGTCAAACCGCCCTTCCTGCAGCAGTTCAGGAGCATCGGTGAACACCAAGGTGGAGCGCGCATCGCCATATTCCACCGCATAATGGTGCGGAACGGCATAAATGGCAATCTCCCTGCATGAGCGGTTGGCAGCCGCCCTCACAACCCCGTCCGCCAGAAGCAGCAGGAGGCAGAACATCGCCATCCCAAGCAGGCGCACCCTTTTGCGTTGCAGCCAAAGCAGGGTGAAGAGCAGCAGCAGGTAAAGCAGGGCCAGCTGGATACCGTCCGGAGCGACAGGTCCGAAAGATGCGCCCGGAAGTCCGCCGACAGCGGTCACAACGTCACATAGAATCTGAACGATATGGTTTAACAATCCTGCTGACAGATCGGCCAGCAGCGGCTGGAATGAAAGCAGCAGATACAGAAGCGCCGCGCCTATGACCAGCGGCGCGAAGGTGACCACGACAACGTTGGAAATCAGGAACCAGGTGGGGAAATAATGGAAACAGAAAAGGGAGACCGGAGCGGTGAAAAGCTGGGCGGCAACGGAGACGGCACATACATCGCGCAGATAACGCGGAAGCCGGTGTGCGGGCTCCCACAGCCGTTGCAGCAGCGGCTGCGTGCTGACAATGCCCAATACAGCCAGATATGACATCTGGAAACCGGTTTCAAACAGCAGCAGCGGACGCAGCAGCAACATTAAGAAGGCGGAAGTGAGCAGACTGTTGTACACGTGCGTCTTCCGTCGGAAGAGGCCGCCCGCCGCCACAAAGGTGAACATGACTGCCGCACGCGTCACCGAAGGGGTCAGCCCGACCATGCAGGCATAAGCCCAGATCACCGCAACATGCAGCAGCGACTTTATTTGCCGGAGCCGCCGGTCCCTCTCCATAAAAAACAGCAGGTAGTTGACAATCATATAAAGAATGCCGACATGCATTCCCGACACACAGAGGATATGGCTCACCCCAACCTTGGAGAATGCCGTGGTTACAGCCGGATCCAGCAACGCATCGTCACCAAGCAGCATGGTGGTCACCAGACCTTTCGCCGTCCCGTCCAGACGGCTGTCACGCAACATGGCGAAAAGGCTGCGGTGGCAGCCATCCGCAAATCGCATCAGCGGGTTCCCTCCACGCCTGCCTGTCCTTTCCCACCTTCCGGCGGAAATATATCCCTGGCGCACAACACCCCTCCGGAACAGATAACGGGCGTAGGAGAACTCCCCTTCGTTAAGCGGCGGAGCGACCGGCTTCAATGCGGCACAAAACCATAGGATGTCCCCGTAAGCCAAAGATTCCGAGGCCGAATCACGTTCCAAAGTCAGACGACATTTCTCCCGCAACGGTATCCGGACGGAATCCGAACAGACCGCCCTCAACCGGACATCCAGACGCACAGTCCTTTCGCGCAGCTCCGGCAGTCCACACAATTCCGCGCAGTAGCACCTGACACTGTCAGGCGTCTCCCTGGAGATAATGAGCTCACCCTCCTGAAAACGGCATTGGACGGAAAACCAGCCGAAGCAGAAAAAAAGCGGAAGCAGCAGCCATCCGAACAGGAAACGGTTCCGGTAACTGAAGAACAGGTGTGCGGAAATTGCCGCTGACAGGAGCAGAATCAGAATAAGAGGCACAAAGATGCGCCATTCCGGAAAAACACTAAAGCGGCAATGGAATCCGTATGAAGCTGCTATCCCACTGACATAGAAAAGAAAAGGTCGGAACAAAGGGTATGTGTGATGCATGTTCGGGTAGTGTTTGTTAGAAAATGCAAAGATACAATCAATTGTATTTGCCCCGACATTCCGGCACCTCTTTTTTTTAAATTTATTTTTCAACAATCCTTCAAATGAATGGAATTATGAATTATCTTTGCACATTTATTCATTATGGAGTGCATATTATATTATTTATATGAAAACCAAAACATTAATATCAGTTGCAGTTTTACTTGTCATGATGAGCGCCTGTAAAAAGAAAACAGAAATTGTTGAAACCCCGGAATTGGGTTCGGGTATACACATGGATTATTTTGACACCACCGCCCGTCCGCAGGACGATTTCTACCAATATGCCTGCGGCGGATGGATGAAGCTGCACCCGCTCGGGAACGAATATGCCCGCTACGGAAGTTTCGACCAGCTTGCAGAAGACAATCTGGCCCAGCTGAGGTCTCTTATTTCCGGACTGGTACAGCAGAACAACAAGCCGGGAAGCATCGCCGACAAAATCAGCACACTCTACACAATGGGCATGGACAGCGCGACATGCGACCTGCAGGGCGCCGAACCCATCAGGAGCGACCTGAAGCACATCGCCTCAATCAAAAAACTCCCGGAGATAGGCAAGGAGGCCGCACGGCTCTCACTTTATGCAGCAAACCCATTTGTCGCCATTTTCGGTGAGGCCAACCCGAACAACAGCGAGATGAAAATTGCATGGGCATGGCAGTCCGGATTGGGCATCGGGGACCGCAACTACTATATCGACAAAAAATTCCGCGAAATCCGGATTTACTATACCGAAATGATCGCCAACCTGCTGGAGCTCTCCAACTACAGCCACATGGACGGTTTCCACGGCAAGGAGCAGCAGATGGCTGACCGCATCCTCGCTTTGGAGACCCAGATGGCCGAAGCATTCATGACAAAGGAGGACATGCGACGTCCTGAAATGACCGTCCATATTGTCCCCGTCAAGGAATGGGAGAAGATGGTGCCGAACCTGAACATCCCCGAATATCTGGAGGTTCTTCGGATAGACATTGACTCCATCAATGTCGGAATGCCGGACTATTTCAAGGCCCTGAACAACATTCTCGGCAGCACCGACATCCAGACGCTTAAGGCATATCTGGCATGGAACCTCATCCGCAGCGCGGCACCATACCTCAGCAACGAATTCGCCAACGCGAGCTTTGACTTCTACGGAAAAATCATTAGCGGCAAGAAAGAGCAGCAGATCAGATGGAAACGGGTAATCCGCACCGTGGACGGCTGCATGGGCGAGGCGGTCGGACAGATGTATGTGAAGACCTATTTCCCCGAACATGCCAAAACACGCATGCAACATCTGGTGGGCAACCTCAAGGAGGCGTTGAAGGAACGGATAACACAAAGCGTATGGATGAGCGACACCACCAAACAGGCCGCCATCGACAAGCTTTCCACATTCCGCGTGAAAATCGGCTACCCTGACAAATGGCGCAGCTACGACAACCTGAAGCTTGACGGCCAGAGCTACTGGGAGAACATCACCAAGGCCAACGCATTCGACACCCGCTACGAACTCTCGAAAATCGGGAAACCGGTCAACAAGGATGAATGGCAGATGACCCCGCAGACCGTCAACGCATATTACGAACCGACGACCAACGAAATCTGCTTCCCTGCCGGCATTCTGCAACCGCCCTTCTTCGACATGGATGCTGACGACGCGGTTAACTACGGTGCCATAGGTGTGGTGATCGGGCATGAAATGACCCACGGGTTTGACGACCAGGGCTGCAAATACGACAAATACGGCAACCTCCACAACTGGTGGACGGCGGCAGACTCCACAAACTTCGGACAGCGCACCCGTGTGCTGGTGGATTGGTTCAACAACATTGAAGTCCTGCCAGGCACATATGCCAACGGAACCTTCACATTGGGCGAGAACATTGCGGATAACGGCGGGCTGAACATCTCCTACCACGCTATGCAAAAGGCCCTTGCCGCCGGAGAGATACAGGAGAACATGAGCGGCTTCACCGCCGCACAACGCTTTTTCATCGCCTACGCGATGGTATGGGCCGGCAACATCCGCGACGAGGAGATATTGCACCGCACAGAGGAGGACCCCCACTCTCTCGGACGCTGGCGCGTCAACGGCACCCTGCCGCACATCACTCCGTTTGCCGAGGCATTCGGTCTGAAGCCTGGCGACAAGATGTATCTTGAACCTGAAAAACGGGCATTAATTTGGTAACATTCGGAGAATCTGAATCTAATATGGAATATAACACACAACGCAAGAAAATCGTAACAAAGGAATACGGACGGAATGTCCAGCAGATGATAGAATACCTTCTGAGCATCCGCGACCGCGACCTGCGCAACCAGCAGGCGCGTGCGGTCATACGTGCCATGGCAAGCCTTTCGAACGGCAGCAGGAAGACTGCCGATTTCTGGCAGAAGCTATGGGACGAGATTTTTGTCATCTCCGACTTCAAGCTTGACATCGACAGTCCCTTTCCCATTCCAGAACGGAAAGTGATTGAGGCAAAACCGAAGCCCATCCCATACCCGAAAAACAAAATCCGCTTTCCGCCGTACGGAAAGAACATCGAGGTGATTATCCGCCGGCTGGCAGAAGAGCCAGACACACCGGAACGCGCACAATGCACCGAGCAGCTGGCCGTCCAGCTAAAGACCCTATATCTGAAATACAACCGCGATTCCGTCAGCGACGAACTCATCAGGGAGCACCTGCGCATCCTCTCCGACGGGAAGCTGAGCCTGCGCAGCGACTTTGTCTTTCCAAGCACAAAATACCTGCTGACCAAAGAGGGGCCGGATGCCAACATAACCTATGTGCCAAAGAAAAAAGGCAATAAAATCAGTCAGGCGCAGCCGAACAACAACCCCAACCAACCCAAAAAATCAAAGAAAAAGCGTAAACATCCGAAAAACCCCAAACCTGTATTATGAATCCGACCAAAACCCGTTGCCTGATCATCGGATCCGGCCCGGCCGGCTACACGGCCGCCATCTACGCCTCACGCGCCAACATGAACCCGATCCTGTATGAGGGGATGCAGCGGGGCGGACAGCTCACAATCACCTCCATGGTGGACAATTTTCCCGGTTATCCGGAAGGACGCATGGGCGGTGACATCATGGAGGACATCCGCCAGCAGGCGCTGCGTTTCGGTGCGGAAATACGCGAAGGTGAAATTCTTTCAGTGGATTTCTCCAAAAGGCCGTTCCGCTGCACCGCCGACGACGGCACACAGATTGAAGCGGAGACGGTCATCATTGCGACCGGAGCCTCCGCACGCTGGTTGGGACTGCCTTCGGAAAAGGAATACAACGGCTCCGGAGTCTCCACCTGCGCCACCTGCGACGGTTTCTTCTACAAAGGGAAGGATGTCGCCGTGATTGGAGGTGGCGACACCGCCGCCGAAGATGCGACCTATCTGGCCGGCCTCTGCCGAAAAGTCTACATGGTGCACCGTCGCGACCAGCTGCGTGCCAGCCAGTTCATGCAGGAGAAGGTCTTCGCCACGAATAACATTGAGATGGTATGGAACCACATTCCGCTGGAAATTCTCGGCGAAGGGGACAAATTCTCCAAGAGCGTGACAGGCCTGCGGCTGCAGAACGTGCAGACCAAAGCGGAACAGACGCTTGCGGTGGACGGTGTCTTTGTAGCCATCGGACATCATCCCAACACGGAGCTGTTCGAAGGGCAGCTGGAGCTGGATGAGGAGAAATACATTGTCACTCAGCCAGGGACTTCAAAAACAAGTGTGCCGGGCGTGTTTGCCGCCGGAGACGTGCAGGACCGCCAATACAAACAGGCCATCACCGCAGCTGCAGGCGGATGCCGCGCCGCCATCGATGCCGAACGTTTCCTGAAGCAATGCTGAAACCGCTACGCCTTATCGGATACGCAATCCTGGCCGGACTGCTTGCAACCGGTTGCGAGACACCGATTGAGATAGATTTGCCCGAACACCGGCAGGTGGCTGTAATTGAAGGATGGATTGAGAACGGGCAACCGGCAATCGTCGCCATGTCAATCTCCCGTCCATATTACAGCACCACATCCATGGATTCAATACTGAAAAGCATACAGACAAACGCAAAGGTGACCGTCACCGATTCCAACACGGGTGAATCCGAACAGCTTACGCTCGGAAAAACAAACGACCATATCTATGGTGTGTTAGGGAAAGCCTACATTGGCAAGAGTCTGAAAGGGGTGCCCGGACACACATACCTGCTGCACGTGGAGAACAACGGCAGTCACTACGACGCCTCCACCAAAATTCCGCAGCACGGTGTCCGGCTCGACAGCCTCTATTTTTCCAGGAAAGGACGCTCATTTATCCGCATACTCTTCACTGACCATGCCGGAGAATTCAACTGCTACCGTTTCCTCACCAAGGTGAAAGGACAGGAGCCCACCTTCACACAAGTCTACATCGGCACATTTGACGACCTGACCTTCGACGGCAAACAGCTGAATTTCGAACTCACACGGATGCCATACAGCAATCTGCTCGGAATAGAATACAAGACATTGGAGGACCTGAAAAACGCCACCATGTTCAAACGCGGGGATGTGGTGTATGTGAAGTCAACCACAACCGATCCGGCGACAAAAGATTTCTGGTTCGCTTTGCAGATGGATCTGGCAATGACCAACAACATGATAGTCAGTCCTGGAGTATACAAGACAAACATCCGTGAATCGGAAGGCCGCACCGTGAGCGGCATCTGGTCGGGCTACCACGCCCGCTACGACACAATCGTCTGCCGGTAATGGCCGCCTTGTCCCGCGCTAATCACCCAAGAATTCAAAGAATATGGCCTTACGGACCACCTTCCATTCATTGCCCTCTTTTTCCATCACGCAATATCCGCCCTCACCGTCCCAGAAGGTGGTGTATTTGGTATAAAAAAGCATGGCCCTTTTCATGCCTTTGTCAAAAAAAAGGGATTCCATACGCAAATCCTCGTTACCAAAAAAATTATAGCAATAGCAGGAAGCCGTGTCACCACCGGAAGGCCGGAACCTCAAGAAATTGCTGCGTTTTATATACTCTTCTGAAGCATTCCAGGCTGGGAAAGGCATCTCTTTCAGAAAATCTTTCGCTATTTGGCGGAAAACCGACAAACCATGGTAGCCGTATGGAAATTCTTCCATCTCCGGACAGAAATTCTCGCATTCCGCCAAGTCAATCACAGCCCATTCCGGATGCAATCCCAGCCGATAACCTGACCACCAGTCTGATGTGACAATCTCGCTTTCATAGTCTTCGTCCGTTCCACGCTTCTTGAAGCCCTCTTCCAAATCGTCAATCCCTTCCCGGAAACAGATATGCGGAATTTGGGATTGAACACTGATATCACAACTCCTATCTTCCAGTTCCCCTATCAAGGCACGATAAAAGGCCTTGAACACCTCCTCCACCTCACGCAGGGTGTCATTGTCCGTGCGCCGGTAGGATTTCGCCAGCTCCGCACAACGCTGGTAATAAAGGAGTTTCTTCTCTTCAGATTTTTCCTGGTAGGCCTCCTCCAACAGCTGCGCCAGCCCCGCCACCGTCTGGCTGTCCAACTGCAGGGCGGGCCAGGACAATCGGGATTGTGCCATGGCAATGCGTTCCGCCTCACGCAGCTGCTCCGCCGTAAAACTCAACCTCCCTGCCGCATCCATCAGGCCGTGCCGGAAATGCTGGCCGTCCTTCAGCCGCACCACGGAAAGCCCCTCGGACCAGGGCTGGCAGTCATACACGCCCAGCGGCAGCGTACAAAGTTCCCGGCCGCTGCTGTCCTGCACCACCACCCGTTTTTTCCCGTCCACCTCCTTATTCACAAAGCATTTTCCCTCCGCAAAGACCGGTGCATGGAAGCAGCTGTCCATAAAACGGGAGATTTCTTCCGAAGAAAGGGGAACCTCCTTTTGAAGAATGAGGTCATACAGACAATGGTATATATCATAGGAAGTGTCCCCGTCATCCGCTGACAGACGGACATTCTCATGAATGGAAAACCATCTTTTGCTGTCAAACATACCTCTTCCATGGTATTGGGGAGGAAGCACCACCCTGCCCTTCATGTCCATATAGCCCATGCGAACCCCATAGTAAGAATCCGCAGTGTCAATCACATGGACAGAGGCGCCCAAACAGCGACCTCCACTGCCTTGCAACGGGCCGACGTACAACGTGTCCGGAATGTTGAAGACCACATTTCCGTTTGTGTCCACCAACTGGTACCGGTTAACGCTCTCCTTAACAGGATGACCTATCCGTGCGAAAGCCACACCATCCTCAAAGTTCCATATAAAGTTATAGATGCCAAAAGGCACCCGCACCTTTCCGTTCCGGTCAATGACACCGTCATCACCATGCAGTTCGACCACCATCATGCCATTGTGGAACGCATAGGGATATACGTCAAGCCACATGCGCCTTTCGTCGTCATAATCATACGCACAGACAATCACCTCCTTCCCCGTGCTGTCCACGAAGCCCAAACGCCCGTTTTTGACCACGGCGCCGCGCCCCTCGCTGAAATCAAAGGCCATCTCATACTTCGGTCTGACCACCCAGCTCCCGTCACGGCGGATGTAGCCGTAACGGCCGTTATTACAGACCACGGAGATGTTCTCATGGAAACCGCCTATGGAGGTGCAGCCCTGCACCCTCTTCACCAGGGCCGGAGTCAGCGCGCCCGGCTGCCCGCAGGCCAACGGCACCGCTGCCGCCATCAGCAGGAAAGGCAACAGGAGCCTTTTCGCGATAAGTCTGTAAAAAACGGTTGTTTTCATACGGAAGATTTTTTCATTTTTCAACGCATTTTCCGCAGCGTTATTGCGTGCAACCGAAAAAATTGCGGCACTTTTTCACCGCTCATCAAACACATTTCCTCTATTGTTTGATTTTATAAGACAGCTCCTCCGTTGTTATTTCCATTTTTGAAAAAGCAAACCATTTCTTCCCGAGATCCTTCAATGAAGCTCCAATATGGTAAACGGTGTTGTCAATGCAAAGAAACCTGTCGTGTACCTTGTCGAAAGTAATTATTTTAATGGGCTGATATTGTGCATTGTGTTTCTCCATGTCAAGCTTAAGCTGATTTGACACTGCTCTGGTGCAGATTGTTGCAGACACCTTTTTTCTCCTCTTGTCAAGCATCGTCAGCACTGTGTCATCCACATAATTGTCGAACAATACTATCTCTTTTTTTGCTGAACGTATCAAATCGCCTATAAATTGGTAAGCATCAAATATCTGTCCATCAAAGAAAATACCCTGTGTAGGCTGCAATCCGGAATCGATACGTTTGAATATCTCGTCAATTCTCTGGTCTGCAACCAATTGATGATGCTCTATTGCATCAAGCCTTTGAAAGACCATAGCATTGGTCACCATAAACCTGCGCATTGATACAAATGCATTCATTATCTTGACACTAGCCTCTATGGCAACCGGACTGTGCAAAACCGATGACAGTTGAGCAACACCCTGTTCTGTAAACACAAAAGGAAGTTTAGGATTATATTTCAGCGACTGAAGGTTGTTGCATTTTGCAACAACCTCATCACGTTCTTCTGCTGTAAGCTGGAATCGGAATGATTCCGGGAATCGGGCAATATTTCGATTAACCTGCTGATTGATACGACTTGTGGTAACCCCATACAATTGAGCGAGATTACGATCAAACATTACCTGTACTCCTCGTATGGTAAATATCATTTTTTCAATGTCTGTAACCGGAATGAGTATTCCAGGTTCTTTGATAAGGTTGTTGCATTTTGCAACAACCTCTGTGGTTAATATGTTATTTTTCATTTTGTATCCTTTTTTATGATAACGAACCCTGTTTTATTATATTGTGCAGAAACCATAATAAATCGTGTCATAATACTCCCCCCCCCGGCCGCACGGCCCGGCGTTTTTTCCTGACGCAAACGCCGGTTCCTATCCGCATTTTGGCTACCTTTGCAAAAATATCCGGTTCATGAAAAAAAGCTATCGCGTCCTGCAAATCTCCATATGGCGGTGTTACGCAGCTGCCTTATTGACAATCTGTTTTATATTTTTTATCTTCATTTTGCTCTTCAATATTTTACCTACCTTTCCATTCTTTTTTTTGATTATTCCTTTATTATGTGCTTTTCTTGTTCATATAGTATTGGTAAGGCACATTGCAACTGCGGAACTGGTAATCACAATGGATGAAAATGGTGTTCACTTTCAATGTATAAAACCCTTCTGGCTGCAAAAAAATGTATGGGAACAAAAGTTTTCCTGGGAAGAAATGAAAGACTATTCTTTCGGTTTCCTCTTCTTCTTTCAGGAATCTTCCTATGACAGGTTACTGCTACGTCTGGAAAACAACGGAAAATTTATTCTGTATCCTCTTAATTCAATGATACTTTACTGTGATGATTACAAGACTTTCAAAGCAGATTTCATAGAGTGTTTCAAAAAATACCACGCGTAAAAAAAGAAGCCGCGCAGCCTGCTGGCGGCTTTCATGCGAACGGAGGAAATCTGTCCACTTACTAAAAATAAAAAAACGGGGTCACGAATGACCCCGTTAACACATATTGCGGCAAACTATTCCTCCGGCTGGAACATCGGGTCCCAGGAGGGGAGCATGATCGGCTTCTGGTCGAACATCTTAAGCAGGTTGGCGGGAATGTATTTCCGCTCCACCACAAGACGGAACATGTAGTTGTCGAACCAGTCGTTGGTCATGATCAGGCAGCCCTTGTAGCCGTAATTGTTCCCCCAGCTGTTCTCAACCATCCATTTCAAAGGCTTGCCGTCGGCATCCAGGTCGACTGCAACCAGTGTCATGGCGTGGGATGAGCCGCTGGCGAAAGTCTGGACGCGCTGCTTCTTGTCCATGTTGAAGGTGGTGCCCATCAGCGAGGCGTAGTCATAGTTGTCCATATCCATGAAGCCCTTTTCGCGATCGAGGAACTTGCCCACATCGCAGGAGAAATACATCGGGGTACTGTCCTTGATGGAGGCGATGGCCATGGCGGCGATATCCTCCATGGGCAGGTTGAGGAATTTCCAGTTCTGCCCGTCATAGACATGGCGGTCATATTCTATCTCATACACTTTGTAATACTCGCGGGTGGGGTCGTTCATGAACATGTAATAGGTGCTGAAATCCTCAGGCGCGAACTCCGCCGCAAAGGATTTGGGCGTGTACTCCTTGGTGGAGACAATGTTGCCCTTGCTGTCACGCTGCGACCAGGTGAACTTCTCGGGCGGCACTCCAAAATTCAGAGCCAGCATCCGATAGACGGTCTGCAGCATTTCGGCCTTACGGGCCTCCAGTTTGGCGTCGGTCATCCCCTTCTGCGCACCCATCTCGCGCAGTTCCAAACCATACTCGCGCAGTTTCAGTGCAATAAGGCTTGACATCTGGGAGGTGGCGTTGCTGCTGCGGGTCTCCGGCATCACCTCCGCCGGAACCAAACCGTACTTGTCAATCAGGTTGGCCACACCGGTGAACTGTCCACCGTCCCCGATCGGATTTTTGAAGAGCCACTGCACCTGCTGGTCGTCAATGGCCAGTTTGCGGGTGTCGATGATGGCCTGCAAAAAGAGGTTCGATTTTTCCAGCTGGTCGTAAAAGAAGGTATAGACCTGCGAAAACTGGAAGTCGGCAGGCAGGTGGTGCTTGCGGATGGCCTTGCTGCGCAGCACGTTCATCCCCGTAAACATCCAGCAGCGTCCCGAAGACTTCTGGTTGGTGACCGCCTTGATGTTAACCTGGTTGGAGAAATTTGAATTGAACGCGGTGGCGTTTTCGCTGTTGACCGCCAGCTTGTTGATGTCGGCCACGTTCAGGGCGTTGCGGATGGCCTTGTCCTGCGGCGAATTGGTGTAGGACTTTTTCAAATCATCAAGCATCTTTTCAGAGATGCCGCCCGAATTCTGTGCCTTCAAGTTTCCAACACAAAGGAAAGTGAAAGATAATACAATGACAAATAAATTTTTACGCATTTCAAATGATTTTAATGTTTAATTTGCAAAGATAGTCATTTTTTCGCAACGGACGGAGGCTTTTTTCAAGACAGAAAGAGAAAAATATATGCGTCCGGGTGTTTTCCGCATTCCAATTTCAAGTATCTTTGCAACATGTTTACACACGGAAGGAAACGACATCTGATACTATATATTCTATGCGGCATTTGCTTGTGCCCCACATTTTTGCATGCCCAAAAGCAGGACAGCATCAAAACGCGGCAGCTGAAAGGGGTGGATGTGACCACCGCACGCATGCCGGTGAACCCTTTTGAAATCCGCCATGCACAACAGACCATCACCGAAACCACGCTGCAGAACATTCCCGCAAAGGATATCGGGGATGTGGTCAAGCACATGGCAGGCGCGAACGTACGCGACTACGGCGGAATCGGAGGTATCAAGACCGTTTCAGTGCGCAGCCTGGGGGCAGCCCACACCTCCGTCCATTACGACGGCCTGCCCGTGACCGACTGCAACACCGGACAAACCAACATCGGGCGATTTTCCAAGGAGCACATGATGTACATGCAGCTCTACAGCGGAAGCCCCTCTGACATCTTCCACCCCGCACGGTACTGGGCTTCGGCCTCCACCCTTGTCATCCAGACCCGGACACCCCGTTTTTGGGGAGACAAGAAAATGAACCTGGACGCCTCGCTGCAATGCGGAAGCTTCCATTCAATCCAACCCTTCCTGCACATTGAAAACAGATTGGGCGAGCACCTCTCCTCCTCCATATCGGGCGAATACAACTATTCCAAAGGCGACTACCCCTTCACCTACCGGAACCACACGCTCAGCGTCAGCGACCGGCGGAAGAACAGCGAGGTGGAGAACTGCCGCCTGGAGGGCAACCTGTTCTATCACAACAAATGGCGGGATGCGCAGGCAAAAATCTTCTACTACCGGAGCCTGCAGCAGCTTCCGGGAGCCATCGTCTACTACAATCCGATGTGCCACCAGCAGATGAACGAGAACAACCTCTTCGCCCAAATACACTACCAGAACAACAATCTGGGAAACAAAGAGAAAGATTGGTGCCGCTGGAGATTCCAGAACAACGGCAAATTCAACTACAGCGACCTGCAGTACATCGACCCCGACTACCTGAACGCCGCCCACTATCTGGAAAACAATTACAGACAGTGGGAATACTATCTCTCCAATGCCCTGACCTACGAACGGGAAGCCTTCGGGCTGAACCTCAGCAACGATTTGAGCATAAATTATATGGAATCGGACCTGCCCGACTTTGTGCCGCCCACCCGCTTCACCTCCCAAACCGCGCTGGCCGCACGTTATCAGGAAAGAGTCGGATGGACGGGAAACGTCGCCCTGCTACACAACTATTTTGCAGACTACAACACAGCCGAGACCACCCAACAGACCCAGAAGTTCAGCCCCTCCGTGAACATCGGATGGGGTTCCAACCCGGTCCGCCTTTTCAAATGGGGATTCAGGGGCTCCTACAAGAACATTTTCCGCATGCCAAGTTTCAGCGAACTGTTCTACAGGCTTTTCGGCACCGCCAACCTGAAACCGGAGGATGTTCAGGAGTTCAACATTGGCATCAGCATGCAAGGCTACAAGGCTCGATATAAAACATTTGTGCACTTTGATGCAGACGCCTTCCACAACATCGTCTCCAACAAGATTGTGGCCGTCCCCAGCCAGAACCTCTTTGTATGGACAATGATAAATTACGGCAAAGTGCATGTCACGGGATGCGAAGCCAAACTCCACACCCGATACAATCCGGAACCTCTGCTGGAATTTTCCGGAGACCTCACCTACACCTTCCAGCAGGCCCTGAACATGACCGACCCCGACAGCAAGAGCTACCGGCAGCAGATTCCCTACACACCGCGCCATGCGGGCAACGCCATAATCGGCTGCCTTTACCATCGCACACAATTGTCCTACAGCCTGCTGTATGTGGGCGAACGTTTCACCCAAGGGCAGAATGTGGAGGAGAACAGGCTGGCACCCTATTGGGACCACGGGCTTTCGCTCACACATACCTTCCGGTTCCCCTCCGACAAAAAAGCCCCGACAACCGCTTCCAAACAGGTGGTTCTGCTTAAAGTCCATCTGGAGGCGATGAACCTCGCCGACAAAAACTATGAGGTCATCCGGAACTATCCCATGCCGGGCAGACAATTCCAGGCAAAAATCAGCGTTTCATTTTAAATTTGCGTTTCCAAACAATAATTATGGCATGAATTCCGTTATTCCATCTGCGAAAATCAACAAAAAATGTTTATTTGCGCAGATGAAATAGCATAACAGGACGAATAATGGACAGTATAGCAGACTGGATAGACACAAAACCGCCACGCGGAAAATACACTTTTACACGTGAAGAGGTGGTTATGGCATTCCCTTTGATGAAGCCGAAGGTGATGTCAACCACGCTTTCACGTGAAGTTAATAAAGGACGGATTATGATCCCTATCCAAGGGTTCTATGTGATTATTCCTGAAGAGTATGCCCTGCGCGGGGTCGTTCCGCAGTCGTTCTATTTGGATGACATGATGCGGCATTTGGGAAGACGCTATTATGTGTCCATGTTAAGTGCGGCAAGTTATCATGGTGCATCGCATCAGGTTCCGATGACCTGCTGTGTGATGCTGGAGCCGCCAACAATGCGGGGGAAAAATACGCAGAAATATTCAACGAGGTTTTACTACCGGTCGGAAATCCCGATGGAGTATGTGGAGCGACGTCAGACGAGAACAGGGTATATCAATGTGTCATGTCCGGAGTTGACGGCAGTGGACATGGTGACGTATCAGGAGCGTTCCGGAAGCATTACGCGGGCAGCCACAGTGCTGGCAGAATTGGTGGAGAAAACTGATTTTGGGCGTTTGAGGCCTGATTTTTTGAAGGTTGCTCCCGTGGCATGTTTCCAGCGGTTAGGATATATATTGGAGGTGGTATTGGAACAGCGGCAAACCGCTGAAGCGGTGTTTGGCTTGCTGAAGCAGGCTGGCGTGCGGATGCAGGCGACTGCTCTGAAGGCCGGAAAAGATGCGACTGGTTCGGAAATGAACAGACGATGGAAAATATGGATTAATGAAAAAATAGAAATGGATGAATTATGATACCTGAATCCTACATAACAGCGTGGAGTGAGGTAGTCCCTTGGGGACAGAACGTACAGTTGGAACAAGACTTGATAATATGTCGGGCACTTTGTTCAATTTATAGTGATGCCTTTTTGTCGGAGCATCTGGCTTTTCGTGGCGGTACTGCACTTGGTAAGATTTATTTGAAACCACAACCACGATATTCGGAGGATATTGACTTGGTGCAAGTTCAGGCAGAACCCATCCGGGAGACCATCAACCATTTGCGGAATGCACTTGCGTGGCTGGGAGAGCCGGTGGTTAAGCAGAAAAAACATAACAACACGCTGGTGTTCAAAGCGGCGGCAACGGATATGGAAGCAGGGGAAATACACCTGAAGGTGGAGATTAATTGCAAGGAGCATTTTAATGTGCTGCCAATGGTGCGAGTGCCATTTACAATGAGCAGCAGCTGGTACAGCGATCAGTGCGATGTGCTGACATATGAACTGGAGGAATTGGCCGGAACCAAGTTGCGAGCATTGTATCAGCGGCGCAAGGGACGCGACTTGTTTGATTTATGGAATATACTGACATCTGTGCCAGAGCTGGATAAGGAAAAGGTAATGCAAAGTTATGAGCGTTATTTGGGCTTTACAGCTTCTCATTTGCCCACATACAAGGAGTTTGTGCTAAATATGGAGGGAAAGTTGCAGGACGATGAGTTTTTGGCCGACACGGATCTTATTCTAAGACCTGGCGTTGCGTATAACGCGCCGTCAGCGTGGCAGTTGGTGCAGGATGAACTGATTATAAAATTATTGAAGTAGGAGGCGATGAACCTCGCCGACAAAAACTATGAGGTCATCCGGAACTATCCCATGCCGGGCAGACAATTTCAGGCAAAAATCAGCGTTTCATTTTAAAAAATATTATTTAAACATTTGATGAACAGTCAAATATAAAAGTTTACAATTTTGTGGACCACAATATTGTGAACCTATTGGAAAAAGTGTTATTTTTGCATTCTGAACAAAGTTATTCGCAATAACATTGAAAAAAGCGTTTGTATATGGCATAGCTGTTGAGGGTGAGAACTTTACTGATCGTGTGGAAGAGACACGCAGATTGAAACTTGATTTTGAAAATGGCCAGAATGTGATTCTTATATCTCCGCGCCGGATGGGTAAGACTTCGCTGGTGAGAAAAGTGATGTCACAGGTTGACACCAGTAAAGTGGCTGTCGTCAGCCTTGACATTTACGATTGCCGTACGGAGTATGACTTCTATAACAAACTGGTGTCGGCGACATTGAGGCAGACCTCGGGCAAAGGGGAGCTGATGTTGCGCAATATAAAGGAATTTCTGACACGTCTGACTCCGAAAATTTCATTCGGTGTGGATTCCAACAGTGAAATGTCAGTGTCGTTGGGCATAACACCGAAGGACTATTCGCCTGAAGAAATCCTGCAGCTTCCTGAAAAAATGGCGCATAAGATAGGGAAGCATATTGTTATATGTATTGATGAATTCCAACAGATCGGGTCTTTCCCAGATTCGCTGAAGGTGCAGAAAAGAATTCGAGGTGTGTGGCAGTTACAGCAGAATGTTTCCTATTGTCTGTTTGGCAGCAAGAAGCACATGCTGGCCAATCTGTTTCAAGACAAACGGATGCCTTTCTACCAGTTTGGAGATATACGGTTTCTTCAGCCAATCGCCACTTCCGACTGGATTCCCTTCATCCGCCAAAAATTTGAAAGGAACGGGCAGACCATTTCTGAAGGGCAGATCGCAAAAATTTGTGATGCGGTGGACAACCAATCCTCGTATGTGCAACAGTTGGCATGGAATGTGATGCTGAACAGCGATGCTGTAATAGAAGATGCTGACGTTGAAGCCGCAATTGATGAGCTGATAGATCAGAACACTGTTCTTTTCATGCAGCAGACGGAGGGGCTGTCATCATATCAGATGAACTTTCTTAAGGCACTTGCAGCCGGAGAGACCTGCGATTTCACCTCTGTGTGCGTTCTGAAAAAATATAATTTGGGGTCGAAATCAAATATCAGCCGGATACAGGAGGCGCTTATAAGGAGGGAGCTGATTGAGAAATCCGGAGGCAGGGTTCTGATTGCCGATCCGGTTTTCCGTTTGTGGCTGCTCCGCGAATATCTGAATTTTTAATACTTTTGCAAAAAATAATATTAACCAAAGTTGCATTTGTGAGTTGAATGTAGATAATACAACATTTATGAAAAAGGATTTCATTAAACTTCTTGCTGTAAACATTTTATTTATAACTATCCTCAGCGGCTGCCAGGATCCGAAACCCACACCGGAAAACGATGATTTCTCCGTGGATGTGATAGTGATGAACGAGGGCAACTGGCACTCCAACAACGCCAGTCTCACAGCATACGACCTCACGCGGAAAAAGGCCGTCACGGACTATTTTGCGGAGAAGAACGGACGCGGGCTCGGCGATGTGGCCAACGACATACAGATTTACGGCAGCAAACTGTACGTGGTGGTCAACGTCTCATCATCAGTTGAGGTTATTGACACCGCCACCGGCAAATCAATCCGGCAGATTCCGCTGTTCAACGAAATGGGGATTGCCCGCGAACCGCGCAGGATATGCAGCTGCGAAGGTAAAGTCTATGTATGCTGCTTCGACAGCACAGTACTGCGGATTGACACCGCCCTGCTGCAGGTGGAGGCGATGGGCAAGGCCGGCCTGAACCCCGACGGCATCGCCGCCTCCGACGGCAAGCTGTATTTGAGCAACTCGGGCGGCCTGAACTACCCCGACTACGGCACAACGGTCTCCGTCATGGACATGAATAGTCTTACGGTGCTGAAAACCATTCCGGTCCGCATCAACCCAGTCAAGGCGTTGGCCGACAGTGCGCACCATGTATGGGTGATGTCCTGGGGCAACTACAAGACGGAGAAAAGCTGCATCCAGTGTATCGACACCCAAACCGACAGCGTTATCGCCACCTTTGACGAAAACGTCAGCGACTTTGACATCCACAATAACATTGTGTACCTGCTCTGCAGCGACTACACCGACCCATGGTTAGCCTGCAAGAGCATCGACGCCATTGCCTTCCGCATGGAGACACTGTTTGAGAAGACATCGCTCACCACCCCCTACAATCTCAACATCCGCCCCGCTGACGGCTCCATCTGGATTTGTGACGCATTGGACTACAGCAGCTTCGGAAACGTCTACTGCTTCGACCGGCAAGGGAGTGAGTTGCACCGCTTCGAAGCGGGCAACTGCCCCGGACACATTGTGTTCTACAAATAGCGGGCGTGAAGGAATAATAAAAAAATAACAGCACTGAATGGGTTGCACAATATTCCAACCTTTTTTGCGTTGTACATATTAAATAATTAGTATTTTTGCATTCAAAAAGAAATGGAACAGACAACTACAGTATTCAACCCCATGCAGATGCAATTGCTCAGGATGTTCTCCTATGTGAAGACCGAAGAGGAAATGAAAGAGATCCAATCCGCTCTTTGCGACTACTTTTTCAACAAAGTGGGAGATGGCATGGCAGAACTTGAAGCCCAAGGTCTTTGGGGGAAGGAACAAAGTGAGGCCGTATTGCAGGAACATCTCCGCACACCATATAATTAACATTTCAACGTATTAAAACAGATTTCCTTTCCATTTGTAGGAGTGATGTCCTTGGCTGCATTTCTACAAACAATCCGTTCCGGCAGATAATTTCATACAAAATGACCGATAAGATTTTTGAAAGCCTGCGGCAGGCGCATCCTCTGTTCACCTACCGCGCATACCATTGGGAGAAGAGGGAGGACTGCCTCCAACTGCAATTTGATTTCGAGGTGAATGAGGAGATCCGCTTCTCCCCCACCATCCGCATCCCTGACCATCCGGCCTACGCCGCCTTTTACAGGAAACACAACCTGAATGAGTTGGAGAACCTTGTGTTCCACATAGGCATGATCGAGCTCATCAGCTACTGGAAGTGCGTCTGCTGCCCGGAAATCCGGATTGAGGCCGCCCACCTTGACGAGGAGGCGCTTGCCTGGTGGAAGAACCTCTACTACCACGGGTTAGGCGAATTCTTCTACATCAATCACATCGCTACCGACGCGCAATCCTTTGTCCGGCTGCGCTGCACCTCCGACCGCAGGCTGCCAAAACTGAAAGCGGGAAATCCGGAAGGCACCATCATCCCCATCGGGGGCGGCAAGGATTCGGTGGTCACATTGGAGCTGCTCAAACAGCAGCAGCCAGCCCCGCTGACATTCATCATCAACCCGCGTGGGGCGACCAAGGCCTGCGCGGAGATTTCCGGACTTCCCGGCAGATACCTGGAAATACAGCGTCCTATTGACAAAAGGCTGCTGGAACTCAATGCCGAAGGCTACCTGAACGGCCATACCCCCTTCTCGGCAATGCTGGCCTTCTACAGCCTGCTAATCGCCACGCTGGCTGGCAGGAGCCGGATAGCCCTCTCCAACGAATCGAGCGCGAACGAGCCTACCGTACAAGGGAGCGATGTCAACCACCAGTATTCCAAATCAATAGCATTTGAATCCGATTTCAGGGAGTACGTGGCGCGACACCTGACTGAAGAGATTTCCTACCACAGTTTCCTGCGTCCGCTTTCAGAGCTGCAGATTGCCATGCTCTTTTCGCGCTGCGCAGCCTATCTCCCCGTCTTCAGAAGCTGCAATGTGGGCAGCAAGCAGGACATCTGGTGCGGACACTGCCCAAAATGCCTCTTCACCTGCATCATGCTCTCCGCCTTCCTCCCCGCTGAAAAGGTGCGTGAAATTTTCGGCAAGGATTTGCTGGAGGATGAAACGCTGTGGCCGGTACTGAAGGAGCTGTGCGGCGAAACCGCCGTCAAACCATTTGAGTGCGTGGGCACCCGTGAGGAGGTCTGCATGGCGTTATGCGAAATCATCCGCCAATATGAAAGCCGGAACGAAAGCCTGCCCACCCTGCTGGCGAGTTTCAGACGTACTGCATTGTACGAATCCTACCGGCAACGGGACATCCAGCCGCTGCTCACCGCCTGGGACCCGCAGCACTTCCTGCCGGAGGACGAGGAGCTGCTGCTCAAGAAGGCGTTGGGAATAACGTTGTTTGCAGATATGGAACGTTACAAGCGAGAGTAGGATAAAGTTACGGGAGCATTATAATTTAATTTGGAACAAATATATAATCCTCTCAAATCCGGTGACAGATAAACATTTGATGTCCAACTCTTACTTACAACTCTAATCGTAATATCATCAATAGTTACCGTAAAGATTTTTCCAATTTGAGGGACAATATCTTCTTCAAAAAACTTTTCCAATTTTATTTCATAAATTCTTCCTTCTTTTATTTTTTCTCCTTTTATGCTTTTTGATTCAATTGTTACCACGTCATAGAATCCACCCGTTTCAACATTTTTTAATGTTATAACATATCCATCCTGTGAATCCTTTGATTGTCTGAACTTTTTTTTAATTTCTTTATATTTTGAAATAGCCACCGAGTTTGCTTTTGAATCTTTTTTCAGTTTTCTTATGGTTTTATTCAAAGCTGAAACATAAGCTTTACTCGCTTTATCTATAGAGACTACTTCATATTTTACAGCAATGGTATCAAAAGGATAAGACTGAGCTTTTGCATTAACTCCGATAAATAAAACGACGACTATAATAAAACCACGCAAAGACATACTTTTACAATTTTGAATTTGCAAAAGTAATCATTTTTACAAAATAAATACGTCATTCTTCCGCTTTTAACACCAATTATTTCATATATATATACATATCAACGTGTTACGGATGATGCCGTAGAGACTTAGCGCGCTACGTCTCTACAACGTTCCTATTACGTCCCTACATCCGGAAATGCACCGTCACATTTTTTTCCGCCACGGGCGGTATTCCATATTATAATTTAATGTAAATTTGCAGTTTGATTTGAAACTAAAAATTGCACTATGAGACAATTACTTACCATCTTGGCAATGCTGCTCGTCATTCCGGTTTGGAGCCAGCCTGCAGGGCTGAAGGAGGCACAAACCGTCGCGGAACACTTCTACGCGCTGCAGCACAAGCAGAAAAGCGGCCACGCGCTGCGACTCTACACCACTGACCAACAGCTATCCCGGCAAAAATCCGGCAGCGGGGAGGTCCGCTACTACATCTTCAACGACGGCGACAACGGCTTCGTCATCGTGGCCGGAGACCGGCGTTTCCAGCCGGTGCTGGGCTATTCGACCGAAAGCCGCTTCGACACCGCCGGCATGCCGGAGAACATCCGCTGGTGGATGCGCACCTATTGCGAAGAAATGGATGCCGTGTCGGCACTTCCTGGCGCGGACACAATGCCGGCAAACCCGCTGTGGCAGGCCTATATCGAGAACAGCGCCGCAGCCATCGCAAAGACAACCGCCTCCGTCGACCCGCTGATACAAACAAAGTGGGGACAGGGCACCCCATACAATGATTCCTGCCCTTACGATGCCAACGCCTCCGGTGCCAGCTACAACTACCACACCCCGGTTGGATGCGTGGCCACAGCCATGGCACAGGTGCTGTATTTTTGGAAATACCCGACCAAAGGGAAAGGCTACCACACCTACACCAGCGCCAACTACGGCACAATCCAGAGTGCCAATTTTGAAAAGACAACATACGACTGGAACAACATGACCACCACCTACAGCAAAAACAGCAGCGCCGTTGCCATAAGGGCGGTCGCACAGCTGATGTACCACTGCGGAGTGAGCGTCGAGATGAACTACGGGACAAAATCGAGCGGTGCCTACTGCATCCTGACAGACGAACAAAAGAGAAGCTACAAGTTGACCGATGCAAGGGACGCATTGCAGTACCATTTCGGATGCGACACCGTAATCGGATACAAGCGTGACAACTTCTCCGACTCGACTGTCTGGATAAGCATGTTGAAAAAGGAGCTGAACGCTCACCATCCCATCCTCTACGGCGGTGCCAACGCGAACGCAGGACACGCCTTTGTATGCGACGGCTACGACAGCAGGGACTTCTTCCATATCAACTGGGGATGGAACGGTTCCTCGGACGGCTATTTCCAGATTTCGGCACTGGATCCAAGCTCGCAGGGCATCGGCGGCAGCAACAGCGGATACAATTTGAACCAAAGCGCCCTGTTCGTGCATCCGGTCGACTACCCCGCCTCCACGCTCTACAACCTGCACCTGTACAAGCCCATGCACATCAGCACGCCGGTGGTGAAATACAACACCGCCTTCTCCATCGCCGACAGCATCGCCAATATAGACACCGTGCCATTTAACGGGCAGGTAGGCGTTGCCATCTACAACGAGAACGGCACATTCTTCGGTGTGTTCGGAATCACCAAAACCCAAATAAAAAACGGCTATTACATACCGAACTTCAAATGCGACATCGCCGCCACCGAAAAGCTTACAGGAGGCAACTACACCGCCCGCATGGTCTACTCCGACTCCAACGACCGGCGCTGGCATCCGGTTGGGGAGTACTATTGCACCAATTCCATTAACTTCAAAATTTCCGGAGGTTATTTCAGTTACAAGCTGAAACTGTATAGCCCATTGCACGTTCAGGACACGGTGGAATACAACACTCCGTTCCAGTTCATCGACAGCATCGCCAACACAGGTACCGACCCGTTTGAAGGGGAAATGGGCATCGGCATCTACGACAGCGCATCAAACTACAAGGGAGCCTTCGGAATCACCGACGTGTCATTGACAAACGGCTATTTCAGACGCGTACTGTTCAACGTTGAAGCCTCTGAAAAACTTACAGAGGGCTTATATTCCGCCAGAATCGTGTACCAATCTGATGTGGACAACAACTGGTACCTGATCGGAAGCGAAGACTATAACAACTACTGCAGTTTCCGCATTGTCCGCACGCCAAAACCCAAATACACCCTTTCCGTGATTGCCGAAGACAGCACGATGGGATGCGTTTCCGAGGGATGCGAGTTTTACGGGGACACCACCGTCACCATCAGCGCCACCCCATTCATCGGATACCATTTCAGCCACTGGAAGGACGGCATAAAGGAGAGCGAGCGGATGGTCAGCGTATATTCCGACACCACCTTCATCGCCATATTTGAAGCGGATGAGGACGGCATCGGCGAAACCACAGAAGGACGTATTGCAGTCTTTACCGACCGCAGCGACATTGTGGTCCGTAACGCGGAAGGGAAGCCCATGCGCATCTTCGACATAACGGGAAGGCTGCTCCACAATCTGGAGGCCATCTCACATGACGAACAGCGCATCCGTATGGAGACTCCCGGAGTATACATTTTACAGATTGGGGAAAACACTCTTAAAAAGGTTGTGATAAGACAATAAAAAAAAGCGGCTCAAGCCGCTTTTTTTTTTACTTGCAGGTGGTGATGGTCTTCTGACGGATTCCCCACACAGTCTGTGTAACCGTTCCATCCAAATCGGAACACTTGCCCTTGGTCTCCTGTGTGCCAGTCGAGGACATATTGTTCTGCTTCATCATTTCATACATGTCCTCATCATAGTTGTCAGGATCGGCAATCTCAACTTCAGTACGGGCGGTGCAGTTGCAGGTTTTCGTGCAAGCGGTGGTGAACACCATGGCCGCTCCCATAACAGCGGCAACCAACAATAATTTCTTCATAAGACAAAAGTTTTTAAATGAAACATAAGAAATGTGGAGCAAAAATCATTCCACCCGCCCCTCCAGGTTGGCCTCCACCAGCTCCTTCAGATCCTGGATGATTGAGGGGTCCTGCAACGAAGCGCCCTCCAGCACCTCATTGACCTCGTCGGTATCGAACACAAAATCGATGGTTTCCGACTTGTAGCGGAAAATGAAACGGATTTCCGGATGGGCGGAGACAGTCAGGATGAGGGTGCCGGGCAGGTCGCCCATCGGCTGGCGGTCCCAGTGCGACAGGCCGAAGACCGCCTTAACCACCGTCCCTTTGCCCAGTTCGGACTGAATATCCAGATAGCCGCCCGTCTGCTCCGCATTCTGCTTTAGCAGGGAGAGCCCCAGCCCCACCTTGCGGGTGGTGCGGGTGGTGAAAAAGGGGTTCAGCACCTTGGCCAGCGTCTCCTCGCTCATGCCGGTGCCGTTGTCTATGAATTCCAAGGTAAGCGTGTCGGCAGCATGGTCCTCGGTGACATTCAGCTCAACCCGATCCGCCTTGGCGCGGATGGAGTTCTGCAGGATGTCCATGATATGCATGGATATGTCTTTCATCTTTCCGGTTGTTTTAAATTATTCATGTTTTGACAGCCAGACGCGGCGCCCCTGCTCCCCGTGCAGCGCCATGCGGATTTCGGCGAAACTGCGGGTCTCCAGCTCAAAATAGCAGGTATCGACGCCGATGCGGTCGGGGATGTGCGCGTCCGAACTGCGGATAAAGGTTTTGTCCTTCAAGTATGGGTGCTGCGAAAGAATCTTGTCGCGGTCGCCGTGGCCGGAGAGCTCCACCGCATCGTATGGCAGGTCGAACGGGATGAATCCCAACTGGGAAATCACACTGTTCTTCAGCTTGTCGATATGCGCCGGAATAAAAAGGCCGCCCAGCGACTTCACCTCCGCCGCAATCACCTCGATTGGCACGTCCAAGCCGGATGTGAGCAGCTTCGGCTCCTCATACACGATGTTGAAATCCTCGTCAATCTGCACCTGGTCGCCAAAAAAATCGGGGGAGTTGGGGATGTCGGGCAGGTGTTCGTCAAGATAGGCCTGGAATTTGTCGAGTGTCTCATGGGTCTCGAAAAAGGCCAGGCAATGCGCCTCCTCCTTTGTGGTCACCTCCGCCCCGCAAAGCACAAAAATGTCGCGGGAATGGGAATAGTGCTCCGCCAGACGGCAGTGCCGCGTGGCATTGTGGTCCGATATGCCGATGATGTCCACCCCCTTGGCGCGCGCGCCGTCCAGGATGGCGTCCGGGGTCATCTCCAGGCTGCCGCAGGGCGAGAGCAGCGTGTGGTTGTGCAGGTCGGCTTTGAAAAGCTGCAAGGCGATATGGTTTTAGGCGTTCAACAGCGAATAGATCCGGCCAACCGTCTCAAAGGTCTGCTCCGCGGTTCCCAGCACGGGGATGCCCTCCTCCTTGGCCTGCTCCAGCATGTCAGGCTCAGGTTTGTTGCCCTTCACCAGCACAATGGCGGCCAGCTCCTTCAGCGAGGCGATGGCGATGACATTCTTGTGCGTCTGCAGGGTTACCCATACATGGCCCTCCTTGGCAAAGCCCATCACGTCGCTCAAAAGGTCGGAGGCGTACCCGCCTTTGATTTCATTATCAAGATTTTCCTCCCCGCAAAAGATCTGCAGGTCCAGTTTCTCCACTAACTCTTTTACTTTCATGCGTTTATATTTTTCAGATTGAAAATGCAAATATCCGCAAAAAAGGAATATGCCCCGCCGCCACGTGTCAGGAAAAAAACGAATTTTTTCTAATTTCACAACCATTTGTATTTTAATATATTATAAAAAATGTGAAAATTTTTTTTCATCTTAGTGTGAGAAATTGGGTTCCCCAAGCGTATTATATATATGAGGGGGCATAAAATGCACCTGTCGATTTTTGGTTTAAAATATTATATGGAAACAGGCAGAAAACGGCAGAAGAATGCGGACAAGGATGCTGAATGGTCGCAGCTGATGGAAAAACACCATTCCGTCATCCTTCGGGTGTGCGAACTCTTTTATCCCAATGACAGTTACGAGAGAAAAGAGCTGCATCAGGAAATTCTTTGCCACTTGTGGAATGGTTTCAGACAACGCGGGAATGATGTTCCGGAAGGCATCTGGGTGTATCGGGTGGCGGTCAACACGGCCATCTCCAGCAAGAGGGCGGATGAATGCCGTCCGGAGAATGTCCCCATCACGCAGACATTGGCGGAGAGCATGGCCGACAATGCCGACATGGGGCGTGAACGGATGCTGGATGACCTTCATGAACTGGTCATGTTGCTGGAGCCGTTGGACAAAGCGATGATGGATCTCTATATTGAAGGATACCCGCAGGCGGAAATCGCCCGCATCTTCTCCATGACGGAAACCAATGTTTCCACCAGGGTAGGACGAATTAAGAAAAAACTAATAAATATATGGGAGAAACAATAATGGAAAATCAGAAAGAGAAAGAGGATCGTATTATGGCGGCATACGCCAAAGTATGGAAGGAACATGGTGAATCGTTGGCGGACATACCGTTGCCGGAGGTGGATTTGAAAAAGATGCGGAAATGGCAGCGACGCTCCCCACGCCGGAAGATGCTACGCAGGGAGGTGGCCTGCCTGATAGCTGCCGTAGTGATGCTCGCATGGTTCCTGTTTTATTTCAGCAAGGGTATGGAAATGCCTGTCGCCTACCTGATGACACTGTTGCTGATGCTGCTGTGCGTGGCGGACAGCGTTTACGCCATCCGGCTCATCACCTTGATTGACCCGATAACCTCAACCATCCCCGACATGCTGAAGAACTGCGCCAAGCTCCGGCTGTATCAGAAGATAGAGCTGCTGATGGCTTTGGTGGTGGCGGTTCCCATGACACTTTTTTTTTATATTCCAGTTCTCTTTTGGATACTACAATCGGCAAATTACTATGCGGAACGGAACCAATATATGCTACAGATTGTGGTTATTGTTTTGTTGGATTTTGTATTTTGCCTGTATTTCTACCGCAGCAACCTTCGTTTAATCAAAGAATCAATCAAGGAGATAAGAGAAAATAAACATTAAAATAATAATTAGTGATTCAACAAGCATTCTACGATTATGGATTCTAAAAGAAAAGCAAAGAGCATTTTGGTCGCCATTATTCTGCCATTGTTTTTTGGCTCCTGCGACAACAGTTATGATTTTGAATATTATTTGTCCAACCAGACAGAGGATACAATAATGTTCAAATGGTTCAAGGAAAAGGACATGTGCGACAGCCGGTGGATTGCGTCGGACAGTGCCAAGCAGCAGTCACTTTATGATACGGTGTATGTTCTTCCGCCCAATGTGAAAACCGAAATTATGAATTATTTCGTGCTTGGCGGAGGAAATGCAGATGATGCAAGCCGGAATTTTGAAAATCAAATGGGATGCATTTCCTGTTTCGGCCCAATTCTGTTCAAAGACGGAAGTAGCATACAATACAGCAGAAACTGCGCTTACCACAAGAACTTTTACAATGCCCATTCCAGCTTCACCAAAAAAGAAAAACGCGGAAGTGTCAGCATGAGCTGCATTTACTATGTGACTGAGGAGGACCACCAGCAGGCACTCCTATACGGAAGCCGATGAATGGTAAAAACCAGAAAATAAATAAAATACAAAACTTACATTAAAATTATCAACACAAACATGAAGAGAATATTTGCATTTTTCGCCGTGGCGGCAGCCATGATTGCTGCCGAAAACAGTTACGCACAGCTCAGCATCCGTGCCGGTTATGCGCCTGAAACCTGGAAAACATCCTACACAGCCACAAGCACCGGCATCACCGACACATCGAGCGCAAATTTGAACGGCCTGTTTGTCGGCGCCCACTACAACTTCGGACTCACCGGAGACCTTAAAATGTCGGTGGGTGTCCAATACCGGTACAACTTCCACAAGGAGACCGGCAGCGGTAACTTTTTTGGCGTTATGGGCGCAAACTTTGAAGGCAAATCCACGCAATCGGTGATCGATATGCCTGTGCTGGTCAACTACGGCCTTGACCTGACCGAAGCCATGCGGCTTTCCATCTTCGCCGGCTCCACACTGAACCTTGCGCTGGCCGGTAAAACCAAATACACCATCACTATCGATGCGTTGGGAAAATCCGCTGTCGAAGAAGGTGAATACAAATGGTACGGCGACAGCCCATTAACCTATTCGCGACTGAACCTCAGCGCCACCTTCGGGCTGAACCTTACCTACATGCATTTCGGCATTTTCGGCGGCTACAACATGGGGCTGTTGGACATAGACGTGGATAAAGACAACAAAGTAACCACCAAAGGTTATTTCGTGGGTCTCGGCTACACCTTCTGACCACGGGAAACGGCTCCCATGGGTCCCGTAAATCGTATTGGTTGCAGGGACGCCATGATATGACGTCCCTGCAATTTTTTGCGCCGCGGCCCTACAAACGCGTTCCAAACGCGACGTTAATGGATTATGGATCGTTCCAAACGCGATGGTGATGGCGTTATCACCGCCGCCGCAGG
>CACYHG010000018.1:68198-75189 GCA_902774175.1 uncultured Bacteroidota bacterium | reverse complement strand
CAGGGTCGGATTAAGTGCGGAATCACCAACAAAGACGCTGTTGTGGCCTAAAAATCATCATTTTTGGGGATGAACCGATTGCGGGAAGGCGTGTACCTTTGCAGAAAATTTTAAAACTGTTTCAATATGGATAAAAAACTTACTTTCAAAAAAGTGGCCGTGGTCCTGCTGATGGCCGTAGCCTATCTTGCCACATTCATTCTAGGTGCCACAAGCGGAATCATCCACCCGGCGTGCTACGCCTATATCGGTGCGTTGCTGCCTTTAGTGTTCGCGCTGGTCTATCTCAACACCTGCACCATCATCCGAGGCTTCGGCGCGGCAACGGCATTGAACGGCTTCATATTCGTGCTGTTCCTGATAACCGGAGAGGCGGACGTGGCGTACATCATCGGAACGGTCGTTCTGACCGCATTGGCTGAGGTTCTCAGAAAGGCAAACGGTTACGGCACGCTGAAGGGTGTCCGCCGGAGTTTCCTGCCCTTCGCCTTCTCCTTTTTCGCCTACACCGCCCACTGGTGGACCGACACCGAAGGCTCCCTTGCCGCTGCCGTTGAGGAGATGCCCGCCGGCTACGACGCGCTGATGAAACCCGTTATCGACAACATCCCCATGCTAATCGTGGCGCTGGTTCTGACCATCCCCGTGGCAATATTCGGGATGCGTCTGGCGGAACGCATATTGAAAAACCGGGCGGAAGAATTAGAATAAAGTTTTGATGTATAACCATTTAAAATATCGCTATGGAAACAAAAATTTCAAAAGTCTCCCTTATTTGGGTGATTATCATGGTAGGTTTTGCCATGCACATGCTGGCTGACATGCTTCCCGCCTTCTGGGGTGCCGACATCGCCATGCCCGACGCCACGGGTGAGGCTCCTATGGGTATGATGCTGTTTATGATTGGGATGGCTTTCTTCGTCCCGATTTGCGGACTGCTCTGCATGAACTACCGCAACTGCAAGGCAATGCGCATTATCAACCTCGTGCTGGCCTGCGTGATGATGCTGTTCAACATCTTCCACGCTACCGAACTGCTAATGGAGTTCAGCCCCGTGCAGCTGCTAATCCATCCCGTGATGGTGCTGCTGGGAATTTATCTGTTCGTCTATTCGCTCCGGCTGGTGAAGCGGAAGGGGTAAAAGAACACCCAAAAATAACGAAAGCCGAGACCTGAAATGGTTTCGGCTTTCGGTTTTGTTCTGATGATGGTTATGGATGTGATGCTAAACTAATCCGCAAAATCCAGCATCCTTCCAACGACTTTATAGAGAATTTATTGTAGTCTGCAACGCCTCCAGGAAACGTGCCGCATCGCCGCCGTCCATCTGCACATGATGAAATTGGAAAGAGACCGGCAGTGTAGTCTTGAACCAGCCTTTACGATGTTTCCCCCACATTACCATCGGATTGAGAAACTTGTCGGTGTATTGGTTGGTGATGCTGTCGAGTTCGGTCTGTATCATTGCCGACGTGCCGACAATCATATAACCTTCAAGGGAAGTGCTTTGGCATTCCTCCGCCACCTTGGCGGTCGATTGCAGGTAGTCGCGGTTGAACTGCTGCATGTCGGTGGAAAATGGTATGTCGCACGAATTGATGCCTCCCTTGCGGTTGCGCACCACCACGTTGATGGCAATCCTGTCGTAACGGTACAGCTTTCCGTTCTCAGGCAGAAGATAGAATTCGCCGGTTCCGCTGGCGGTTTTGCCTATACACCAGCAGAGAAGCATATTGAATTTCAGGTTTCTGCGCTTGCACATCTTATGCAGCCTCGTCACATCAAAGGTCTTCGTGAGCGTCACCATCGGCATGGGTGAGTTCAGCCACATCTCGAAGGCGTACGCCCTGTTGGTCTCTTTCGGATTGATTTCCTGTTTCATCACTCAATATTTAATACAGTTTGTCATCCAGCAGACGGCTGCAGTCCAATTGCTGGACGATTAACTTTTTATTTTGCCTTACATTCCTTCCAAATTCTTTTTCGCCTCGGCGCAATTCTCCCAGATGGCGCCAACCTTTTTGCAGCTGTCCTTATCTGCGCAGTCGCCACAAGTCCCGTAACCTTTGGCAATTACACATTTATGCACCTCGCACAGATGGCTGCAGAAGTAGAACTTGGGCCCATCCACACGACAACCGGCACAATTGATGCTCTCGGGCGTGATCTGGTCAGTATGATTCATCTCACACCATTTCTTCGCGACCTCAACGCGCATCCCGTCATCGTTCCTTATCGTGGCGATGCGGGCCTCACAGGTCTCGCAGTCAATGCCACAGCACGCTATCATTCTGTTCATATTCATCCGTTTCAGTTCTTGATGCTCACACCGCCCATGAAGTTGCTGGCGGTGATGTTGAGCCTTTTTGCACCGGCTGTCTGGTTGGCGATGGTGTCGTTGTTGACACCGCCGAGGAAGCTGTGGTTGTTGACAAAGACCTGCATATCAGAAGGGACAAACAGCTCCACTCCGCCCATAAAGGTGTGTATCTCAATCTCCGCATTGTCATCGATGAGCGCCTGACGGAGATCCATGCGGATTCCTCCGCAGAAGGTCTCCAGTTTCGCACCATGGAACGGCTCGCCATTATAGCGGTAGGAATCACCTGAAAATGAGACGGAGCAATGTACCCTCCCCTCCTCTTTCGGAACGGGAAGCGATTTCATGTGCCAATCGTTTTTCCTGTCACCTGAAAGGAAATGCAGTCCGGCAAGCAATGCAGTCGCCGCCAGCACATAATGTGTCCATGGCTGCCCCCACACTCCACTGAAGTCCCAGATACCAAGGAGGGTTGAAAGCCACATCGCGCCCCCCGCCAACAAAACGATTCCAATAATAAATTTCTTCATATCCAACGCATTTTAAAATTTCATACGAATAATAACGCCAATAAAAGATTATTATTGTGTACCGTTGCACATTTCGGCACTACTGCCTTTTCGGTTTTATTGTCCGTAAGAGAGCGCAAACCGTAGCGGTCAAATTTTCCATTCCTGTTGGAACACCTGTTCAAACAAATCCGTTTCGCGTTTCGATATTCCCAGGCTGACTGCCACATTCCGCCAGCTTTTGACGGCGGCAGCTACTTCACGGATGATGCCGGAGGCCTCCACCCTGCCAATCATGTATTCTTCCGAGGCTTCAAGAAGAAGGTTCAAATCGGCCTTGTTCGTCGAAGAGGAGATGAGCAGGCTTTGGTATCCGCTGATTGTCGGATTCATATCGTAGGCAGGTGACAGTGTCCAGCCACGGGGGGTGAGCAGAAATCCATGGTTGCGGAAGTGGTCGTCGCTGTTCCCAATCGCTATGTTGAACGCCACCCTGCGATATAACTGGCGTAGGTTTTCCTCCACATGGCAGCAGTGTTGGAGAATGAAATCAACAATATCAAGATATCCGTTGCCCGTTTTTGCGTCGCAGCCGTCCGTCAGCCCAAGGAGCGTCATGGCAGAGGCAAAATGGATTCTCCGACTGTTAACCGTCCTGTCGAAACGCTTGGAAAGCAATGCATGGTATTTGTCGCCTGTGGAAATAATCTTCGTTTCGGCAGCTGCCACGCCAGCTTTCTTTGCCAGCAGATGACTCAGATGTTCCCACAATGAGACATCATAATCATCGTTACGGGAGGGGAATTTTGCCACGTAAAGGCAACCTTCATCGTCTCGAACGCCCGCTTTGGGACGTGCGCCGCCCAAGGAACTCCCCGGATGAACCAATTGCTGTATCCATCTCTTTTCGGGCAGTTGGTTTTGTTCCACACTCTTCTCAATCTCCATACTGGCTGTCACCAGGGAACGGAGGTCTGCCAAAGGAGGGATTCGGAGGTGGTTTCCGCTGTTAATGAAATCACCGTCAGGAGCGGTCTTGAAACGGAAACCTCCCATTCGGGAAAAGTCATCAATGCCTGTCAGATAGTCATAAGAGGAGAGTTTACGGATAGGACGATGCTCTTCAGCGGCCAAAATCTGTTCACGCCGGTTCAGCAGCAAGCGCCCCCAACGGTCGGGAAGCGCATCGCTGAAACATCCGAAGATGTCGTGTCCGGGCCGGGTGTACTGTTGCCCAGGATAGTTATTGATGTCAGCACTGAGATAAAGATTGCCGTATCGACCCAGCCATTCGTCATTGAACTTGAAGGCATAGCTGTCGGATCCGCGAAGCGATTCGTAACCCAGCTCGCCAACCAGCATCGGAGCGGTCAACCATTCAAAATCAGCATATACAAGCAATGTCTTCATATACCCTTAAACTACAGATGCTAAACTTTCTTCGATGCGCGTTCACGATGTTTCAGCGAAAGGTCCTGCAAGGCCCGTCCCATCTCATCCTTCTGCGCAAGCAAGAGAATGTCATCGTCCAATTGCAGGGCATAGAGCACACGCAGGTAAATGCCGATGGACACTGTAGGTGTTCCCTTCTCAACTCTCGCAATGGTCATGGGAGAACAGGTCGCACGTTCCGCCACCTGCGCCACACTAAGGTTCCGGCGGAGCCTGGCCAACCTTATCTGCCCGCCAACCGTCCGCATCTTCTGCTCCAATTTCCGGGGCATTTTCGTGCCCATTGTTGTTTTGCTCATATATAGATACAACCTTCCATTAAAAATGCAAAAGTACAACTTTTTCTCTAATATATGTTATGTTGAGAAATATTTTTTTCACAAAGCCTATCTCACCATCTCCATCAGCAACAACAGACTGGCAGCCATGCAGGTTAAAATTCTGTTCATTTTACGCTGTAAAAATTCGTACGTATCAAATAACGCCAATGAATTTTATTTATTGTGGACAATAATTCCAGAATATTGCCGTGATCATTGCCGTGAACGTAGGAACGAACGTGGACGTGGCCGTAGGGACGATGTGCGAACCCTCCATAACGTTTCAAAAGGAATGAAATTTTGACCTTCCACTTCAAATTTTATCGCAAAATCTGAAGTACAACTCCAAATTTTCATTCAAAAAAGGAGATTTGTATCATATTTGTTAGTACTTTTTTTTATTTAAGTGACTTTAAAATAAATGAAGATTTCTGAAAAAAACACCTACAGCGTGTACTGTTGGCGGTGCTTCTCATAGCCGCAGAGCATGAACACAAAAGTGTAGGTGCCTTTGGGCAGGTTCATTATATGACACCTGTTGTCAATCTTGCAGATGCAATTTGCAAGGCCGCCATCGCCGCATTCGTTGACCGTGACGACATTGCCCTCCACCTTCACATCCACAGTCACATCATGGAGGTCGCAGGGTGCCGCCCAGTTCACGTGGGTGACCTCCACCTGGCCGTTATCCCAACGCACATCATACCGCTCATCCTCATCAAGGCTTTTTGCCTTGGAACCGGAGAAATGCTCCCCGCATGACGTCCTCGTGATCTTTACAACTTTTGCATTGGAGCCGCTATCATCTTTGTTACAGCCGTAAAAGGCCATTGCCAATGCCACGACGGACAGGGCCATTCCGAAAAAGATGCGTTTATTCATGATAAGAATTTTTAATGTTATGGTTACCTCTATTATTTCACCTCACCCTCTCCAGCAGCGGTGATTTGGAGAGGTCGGTGGGGTTGGTGCCGGGCTGTCCTTCAGGAACGGGGATGCCTAGGCGGCGGAAGTGCTTTTTCCAGTATTTGGGCATGCGGCCGCGCTGGTCGCGGAAGTTCATCGGCTTGGATTCGAACAGGTGGTTGCCGTTGCTGTCCAGATAGGCCTCATAAACCAGTTCGGAGCAGTAGAGTTCACCGTTGTCGGGCAGGAAGGCGTTGTCGTAGTGCTGCCCGACGAAGCTTTTGGCCCGGGTGATGACTGCAGCGGCATCGAATGGAACGTTGAGACGATAGGCATCGAAACCACCCCCATGCCACTTCCAGTTATCATAAAGGATGCGTCTCACGTAAACGGTCGAAGCCTCAATAATCCACAAACAATCGGCACTATCCCGTTCAACAATGGCTACGTGGGTGTAGTTGCCGGTGCTTTCGCGGATGGCCTTATCCATTTTGTCATTTCCGCCTTTAAGGAAAAGCAGGTCTCCGTTCTTCAATTCGTTTAGCGGATGTAAAGTAATGTTGTCCAACTGGTCACGCAACATCATACTGTCCGGCATCAGCTCTTTCAGAACCTGCCACAGGCAGGGCTGGTAGGTGACAAAATGAACCTTATCTGATGTGACATACATAGGTAGCAGCCATGGGAAGCGTGTGCTTCCGTCAAAATTGTTTCCCGCACTTACACTGTTGAGAATGCGCAATGTGTCGCCTGCAGCATTGACAAGCCTCAATTTGTAGCCGAGCTGGCTGGTACTTCGATATGAAAAGTCCTCATCATATACGGCATGAATATCCACCGTAGTGTCCTGCAGGCCGAAGTCCTGCGGTGTGGGGAAGATATTATAGCGTTCGCCAAGTTTCAGCAAAGCATTTTCCATTTCACTTACAGGCAACGTGCGATGCAGGGAGTTTTCTTTTTCAACATTATTGTAACTTTCGTGCAAAACACCGTCACGCGAATCATAACGCACCGTATCCCCAGAATAATGGAAGCATCCGTAGGCGGAAGTTTCGATTTCCACCTCCCGCAGGCCGGCCTTTACAAAATCGCCGAGCAGCTGCTGGTAGAGAAATGGCTCCACATGCCCGGCAGTATCCACGGAATAATGGTATCCGTCGTAAAAAACAATCACACGGTCAGCCGATTCAGGATGCGGTCTGATGGATCCGCCTGATATTTGTGCCACACGGTACCAGCCAATGCTGTCTTTCAGGTAAACACTTTTCCCGTCACAGCCCCATAACCGCGAACCATGAGACAATGTGTACCAATACCATTCATCCTGTTCAATAGGATATTCGGTAGTGTAGAAACCGCAGGTGTCCGTTTTTCCGTCAGGGCTGACACGCAGCACACAATAATCCCCCTTGCAATAGGCCTTGCCATCAACCACACCCACTATTCTTCCAACTTGAATTCCATAATGCTGTATGTGCTCCCA
>CACYHG010000018.1:36332-68188 GCA_902774175.1 uncultured Bacteroidota bacterium | reverse complement strand
TGAGGCGCACCAACTGGCCGCTGTCGCTCACCGCCCACAATGCGTCTGTAACTGGATCCACTTCATAGTCGTAAAGTGTTATAGGGGAAGGCTGCCATTGGATATTGCCGTTCAGCGGAGTATGGAAGGTTTCACTTAATCTGCCGCGAACAATTTGTTTGACTATCAGCTCATTTTTCCATTGCCTTATTTTTTCAATCCATAGGTTATCATCGGCGTGCTTTGCCCAATGGAGCTGCTCCATCGGTGTTATCACGCGGTGAATGGTGCGCCAGTTGTCGGAGGTGGAGAAAATGCTGTTTGTATAGTTGCCCACGTATCCGCTGTCGGCATTGACCATGTGAAGCGTATGTATCCCCGTCTCCCCTTTGAACTTTGTTCGCAGCACTTTGAAGGTGCGACCGCTGTCTGCGCTATACGCCAGAACTCCGTTGCTTCTGCCGGAGGCGGAACCTAGCCAGACACGGCCATCGGGAAAAAAGCAGCAGGCATGCACCCAGTCAAGATTCGGGTCTATTACCACGGTATCCCAGTGCTTGCCGCCGTCGGTTGTCCGAAATACAAAGTCTTGACTTGGTCGCCCTTGTAGAAAACCGGCCGCTACGGCGGTCTGATTTCCCCAAGCAGCCATACACTCAAAGCTTCTGCCTGATATGTAATAATCTGCACTTGTGTCTCCTATTACCATGCGCCATGTGGAATGGATGTCATCAGCAGTATATGCCATACCGGTGGAGGTGCTCATCCACAGCTGTCCCGTAACCGAAACGCAAAGGTTGGTATAGCCCCTAATATTCAGGTCCGCACGCCGGTCGCGCTGTTGCTGCGTCTGCGCCGGAACGGCGGACACTGAAAGCAGCAGTGAAAGCAGTAGGATTGGGGTATGTTTCATGTTCCGTTTTGTTTTAATCCGTATCTGATAACGCAGGAAAATGCAGTCTATTGTGGGTGATGACAAAAATTAGCGCAAAAAAAGGGAGGCCGTTACGACCTCCCTCCATATCCGTTCATCTTAAACAGACTAATACAAAACACCCTTGTCGTATGCGTGCTGCAACGCACCCAACACGCCATGACGGTTAATGTATTTGATGCCTTTGGCGGAAACCTTCAGGATGACCCACTCGTCCGTTTCAGGAATGTAGAACTTCTTTTCCTGCAGATTGGGTGAGAATCTGCGTTTGGTCTTGATGTTGGAGTGTGACACATTGTTTCCCCGCATCGGCTTCTTGCCGGTAATCATGCAAATCTTTGACATTTCTCGCGAATTTTATCTATTCCTAAACTTCTTTTTCCTTAAAAAATTGAGTTGCAAAAGTACAAACTTTTGGAATACGAAGCACCAAATGCGCAAAAAATATTTTAAAGGCCATATAAAATTGATTATATGGCCTTTGGTTAAAACATTCCGGAATAACAGAGGCTATTTCCGGAGCAATTCGGCAAAATTCTCGTAGAAATAGGGAATGGTTTCAATGCCTTTGAAGAACTGTTGCAGCGGATAGTTTTCGTTCGGCGCATGGATGTCGTCACTGCCGAGACCGAACCCCATCAGCACGCTTTTGATGCCCAAAATCTTCTCGAAACCGGCCACAATCGGTATGGAACCGCCGCTTCGTGTGGGGATGGGACGCTTGCCGTAGGTCTCCGTCATAGCCTTTTCCGCAGCACGGTAGGCGGGCGTGTCGAGCGGGGTGACATAAGCGGCGCCGCCGTGCGACGGTGTCACCTTCACCTGCACGCAGTCCGGAGCGGCAGCCTCAAAATACTCCTTGAACATCCGGCTTATTTTCTGATAGTCCTGGTTGGCGACCAGACGGGTGGAAATTTTGGCATGTGCTTTGGAGGGAAGCACCGTCTTGGAGCCTTCGCCGGTGTGCCCGCCCCAGATGCCGCAGACATCCAGGCATGGACGGATGCCGGTGCGTTCCTTGGTGCTGTAGCCCTTCTCGCCACACACCTCCTTAATCTCCAGTTCACGCTTGTAGGCCGCCTCGTCAAACGGGGCCTGTGCCATCAGTGCACGCTCCTCATCGCTTATCACCAGCACATCGTCATAGAAACCCGGAATGGTGATGCGCCCGTCAGCATCATGCAGCCCGGCAATCATCTTGCAGAGCACATTGATGGGATTGGCCACCGCACCGCCGTAAATACCGCTGTGAAGGTCGTGGTTGGCGCCGGTCACCTCAACGTCCCAATAGCAGAGTCCGCGCAGCCCTGATGTGATTGACGGCACGTCGGCTGCAATCATGCTGGTGTCGCTCACCAGAATCACATCCGCCTTCAGCATATCCTTGTGTTTTTCGCAGAAACCGTACAGGCTGCCGCTGCCGATCTCCTCCTCGCCCTCCAACATGAACTTGACGTTGCAGGGGAGCTGGCCGGTCCTCACCATAAACTCAAATGCCTTGGCCTGCATGAAGGACTGTCCCTTGTCGTCATCGGCGCCGCGCGCCCAGATGCGACCATCCTTCACCACCGGCTCAAAGGGGCTGGTCTTCCACAGGTCCAGCGGCGCGACCGGCATCACATCGTAATGGCCATAGACCAGCACGGTCGGCTTGTCCGCCCCGACCATCTTTTCGCCATAGACCACCGGATTGCCGTCGGTCGGCATCACCTCGGCCTTGTCCGCACCGGCGGCAAGCAGCAGCTCGCGCCAACGTCCGGCACAACGCACCATGTCATCCCTGTGTTCCGCCTCCGCACTGATGGAAGGAATCCGGATCAGAGAGAAAAGCTCCTCCAGAAAACGCTCCCTGTTCTGCTCAATATATTCTTTTACTTGCTTCATAACTTTTGTATTTTTAATGGTTGAACAATATGGTTACAATTTGCAAATGTACGCAAAATCCGGACAGGTTTCCGCAATGCGGGAGATATTTTTTCAAAAAGAGCTGTGCAAATTATTTTTTTCCGTTTCGCGGGAAGCTATTGGAAAAGTTCGTACCTTTGTAAATTATTTGGGCGGATATCCGTCCTGTTTGACATTATAAATTTTATTGACATGAACCTGCTCTTAATCAGCAATTCCACCAATTTCGGCGAGCCGTATCTGGCTTGGGCCGTCACCCAGTTGGAGCTCTTCTTCCAACAACAGCGCATCACCGCTGAAAGCCGGATTGTATTCGTACCCTTCGCCGGCGTGTTCATCAACAGGAAACCCTACCCCGAAAGCTATGACGCATACGAGGAGCGTGTGAAGACCGTTTTTGCGGAGAAGCTGGGACTCACCAACTTCACCTCCGTCCACCATTTCGAGGACAAGGCAAAGGCCGTGCAGGAGGCCGACTGCATCGTGGTCGGCGGCGGCAACACTTTCCACCTGGTGGCCGAAATGCACCGCTACGGCCTTATGGAGGCTGTGCGCAAAAAGGCGCAGTCCGGCACGCCATACGTGGGCTGGAGCGCCGGTTCCAACATCGCCTGCCCCACCCTCTGCACAACCAACGACATGCCGATTGTGCAGCCCGCCAGCTTTGAGACCCTGAACCTTGTGCCTTTCCAGATTAACCCGCACTATCTGGACCCGCATCCCGAAATCGACAAGATGATCAAGCACGGCGGCGAGACGCGGCAGGACAGGCTGAACGAATATCTGGCCGTCCGTCCGGAGATGACCGTTGTGGGGCTGCGCGAGGCCTGCGCCCTCTGGCTTACCGGCGAAAAGCTGTACCTCCGGGGCGGAAAGCCGATGGTTGTGTTCCATTACGACCGTGAGAAGGGAATTCAGGCTGAGGAGCACCAGCCAAACCAGGATGTGAGTTTTTTAATGCGATAAATATTTGAATCATGAGTGCAGACTTGACTTGCAAATACATGGGGATGACCCTCCCCTCGCCGCTGATTGCCGGAAGCTGCGCCTTCACCCAGTCCGTGGAGCATATCTTGGAGATGGAGAAGGCCGGTGCAGGTGCGGTTGTCCTTAAATCTATTTTTGAAGAGCAGATCTCCAACGAGGCCTACCAGTCCATGGAGTCCGCAGGGGATTACGGCGACACCCGCGCCATCGACTATGTGCGGCAGTACACCGAAATGGCCGCCTACGAAAAGTACAACCAGCTGATTCGTGAGCTGAAGAAGAATGTAAGGATTCCGGTCATCGCCAGCATCCACTGCCATCGCGACGGCGACTGGGCCGACTTCGCGCAACGGGTGCAGGAGGCGGGCGCGGACGCGCTGGAACTGAACCTCAACCTGATGTCGGCCGACCCGAAAATGACCGGTGAGGAGCTGGAGAAACAATATGTGGAGATTATCCGCCACATCAAAAAGAACCTGCGCATACCGCTGGCCGTAAAGACCAACCGCTACTTCACCTCCTTTGTGAACAGCATGCTGAAGCTGCGCAAGGCCGGTGCGGACGCTCTGGTGCTCTTCCAGCGGATGTACGAGCCGGACATCGATGTGGAGCAGATGAAGATAACCGCCGCCAAGGTGCTCAAGGAGGGGGACGGCTTCAACGAGGCATTGCGCTGGGTCTCCATCATGGACGGCAACATCGATTGCAGCCTTAGTGCCACATCCGGTGTGGTGACAGGCGAGGACGCGGTAAAGCTGCTGCTGGCCGGCGCCGACACCTTCCAGATTGCCACCGTATTGTACACCAGAGGCATCCAGCAGATTTCCGTCATCCTTGACGGCATCCGCGACTGGATGGGCAGGCACGGATACGGCAGCATCGGCGACTTCCAGGGAAAACTGAGCATGCGGTGCATCGACAATCCGGAGGTATACATGCGCATGCAGTTCATGAAATACTTTGCGGGCATCGAATAGCCGTGATCAGCGCAAACAATCTGTCCGTCTACTTTTCCGGGATCCCCCTTTTCCGCGACCTGAACTTTGTCATCGGTGACAACGAGCGGATAGGTCTTGTGGGGAAGAACGGTGCGGGTAAGACCACGCTGCTGCGGATTCTGGCACATGAGCTGGAGCCGGAGAGCGGGAGCATTGTCATCACCAAGGGCTTCCGCATTGGATACCTGCCGCAGGAGATGCGGATTGAAACCGGAAAGAGCGTATGGGACAAGACATACGAAGCCTTTGACGAAATCCGGAGCATCGACAGTGAAATTGAGGCCCTGAACAGGGAGCTTGCAGAGCGCGAGGACTACACCTCCAATGAATATTCCAAGATAATAGAGCGTCTGAACCTGCTCGACAACCGCAGGCAGTATCTCGGAGCCGCAAATATAGAGTCGGAGATGGAACGGGTGCTGCTGGGACTTGGCTTCACCTCGGAGGATTTCCACCGGCCTGTAAGCCAGTTCAGCAGCGGCTGGCAGATGCGTGTTGAGCTGGCCAAAATCCTGCTCCGGCGCACCGAGATCATCCTATTGGACGAGCCGACCAACCATCTGGACATCGTCTCCATACAGTGGCTTGAATCCTTCCTGACGAACTACCGCGGATGCCTGATACTGGTATCCCACGACCGCCGTTTCCTGAACACCGTCTGCCGCCGCACAATTGAGATAACCCTCGGGCACATTGAGGACTACAAATGCTGCTACGACGACTACGTGGAGCAGCGGATGGAGCGCATCGCACACCAGCAGAAGATGTTCGACAACCAGCAGAAGGAGATTGCCGACATCGAGGCATTCATTGAAAGGTTCCGCTACAAGGCTACAAAGGCCAAGCAGGTGCAGAGCCGCATAAAACTGCTGGAGAAGATGGAGCGGGTCGAGGTGGACGAGACCGACACCTCCCGCATCCGGTTCCTGTTCCCTCCCGCGCCGAAATGCAACCGCGTGGTGTTTGAGGCGGAAGGGCTAAGTTTCGCCTACGAACAGGGCAAAAACATACTGCAGAACATCGGCATGGTAGTGGAGAACAAGGAGAAGGTGGCCTTTGTGGGCAAAAACGGCGAAGGCAAGTCCACCATGATGAAGCTGCTGATGCAGGAGATTTTCCCGCAGTCGGGCAAACTGCACACCGGCGACATGGTCAAAATAGGCTACTACGCCCAAAACCAGAACCAGAAGCTGGACCACACCCGCACCGTTTTCCAGACACTGGACGATGTGGCTGTCGGAGATGTCCGGCTCAAGGTCCGCGGCATATTGGGCAGCTTCCTGTTCCAGGCGGAGGATATGGACAAGAAGGTGGCGGTCCTCTCCGGCGGTGAGAAGGCGCGTCTCGCTCTGGCCAAGCTGCTACTGGAGCCATACAACGTGCTGCTGCTGGACGAGCCGACCAACCATCTGGACATGACCTCGAAGGATGTGCTGAAAAACGCGCTCCTGCGATATGACGGCACGCTGATAATCGTCTCGCACGACCGTGACTTCCTGCAGGGACTTACGGACAAGGTTGTGGAATTCCGGAACAGGGGCATCAAAGTGTTCCTTGGCGACATGGAGGAATACCTTGCACACCAGAAGGAGGATATCCTGACCGGAATCACCGCCAACAGCGCACGCGGCAACGCCAAAGGCACGGAAAACAGCGGCAAGAACCAGTGGGAGGAGAAAAAGCGGCAGGAGACCATGCAGCGCAAGATGGAGAAGCGGGTGCGGATGCTGGAGGGCGAAATCGAAGCGAAGGAGCAGGCGCTGGACGAATGCATCGGAAAGATGAACCAACCCGAACAACATGCGGAGGAGATCGCCTCCGGCGCGCTCTCCCGCGAATACCAGCAGCTGAAGGATGAGATTGACATGCTGCTGAAACAATGGGAGGAGGCCTCGTCCGAACTGGAGCAATCCACTGGAAACTGACAACTGAAAACAACCTCAAATGCCATATACAATCAACTGCAACGGCAGACTGCTCTCCATGGAGAGACCTCTTGTGATGGGGATACTGAACATCACAAGGGATTCGTTTTTCGACGGCGGACGCCATTACGAGGAGAAAGACTACATCGCGCATGCGGAAAGGATGCTTGCCGAAGGTGCGGACATCATTGACATCGGCTGCATGTCAACCAGGCCGGGCGCGGAAACCCTGCCCGAAGCGGAGGAGCTGCGCGTGGCTGCAACGGCTGTCCGGAACCTGCACACCCGCTTTCCGGAGGCCACACTGTCCATAGACACATGGCGTGCCTCCGTCGCACGGGCGGCGGTGGAGAACGGCGCAGCCATCATCAACGACATCTCCGGCGGAGACTTCGACACTGAAATGTTCCCAACCGTAGCCGCGCTGCAGGTCCCATACATACTTATGCACACCAGCGGCACACCGGAGGTGATGCAGCAGCGGACACAATACGACGATGTGGTGAAAAGCGTGTTCCGCCACCTCAGCGAAAGGCTGGAGCGGCTGCGGCTGCTAAATGTGAAGGATGTGATTGCCGACGTGGGTTTCGGCTTCGGAAAAACGGTGGAGCAGAACTATGAGCTGCTCCGGAACTTCGGCATATTCAAAAGCTTGGGCTGCCCGCTGCTATGTGCGCTGTCAAGAAAAAGCATGATATACAAGGTGACCGGAGGAACCCCGTCCGATGCGCTCGAAGCCACCGTTGCGGCGCACACAATCGCACTTATTCAGGGGGCTGACATGCTGCGAGCCCATGACGTGAAGGCGGCCAGGGACGCAATCAGCATTGTGAAGGCGGCATTCCCCGCACGGCAAGGGACGGCCGGAGCCTAAAGGACAACCTTCAGTGAGAACAGGTGCGAATAGACCGCAATGGAGACGTCACCCAAATCAGTAAGGGCATAGTCGATGCTCACCCTCTTTTTGATGCGCACACCCACCCCGAAATTCACCTGACAGGTGGTGTATTCCTCATCCCCGAAACCGGCTTCATGCTGGAAATTGCCTATTCCCGCACGCAGGAAGACAATATCCTTGTAGCCAAGTTCCAGACCGGCGTGCGGATCCAAGGTAAAGGTGTTTCCAGACAAAAGGTCATGCCGCTTACCGTCACAGAAGAGGTCGGCATCCAAAGCGACTAACGCGGAGAAGTCATCCTTAAATACAGTACGGTAAGCCGTTCCTAAGGAAAAATGAGGACGTGTGTACTCCAGGCCGTTTTCCGGAAGTTCGTTCCCCGTCTTCCGGAAGACCTCAATTTCCTCCTCGCCCAGTGTATGCGTCCAGGCGTTGAAGGTGGTGGTCACATCGTGCGCCACAAAGCCGAACTGCCAGTGCTCCCCCATCACATAACGCAAGCCCAAATCCAATCCGAAACCCCAGGCACCGGCAAAATCACCGATGCGCCGTCGGATAATTTTGGCGCTGCCACCGACAGAGAGTCCCTCCGCCAATTCCGGCAAGGCACGCCCGTAACTCAAAAGCACAGCCCAATCGGCCGAGGTGAAGTATGAGATGCGTTCGTAATTGATGTTGCCTTGGTTGTCAATCAGCAGGGTGGTGTTCGGAATGTCGTCAACGGCAAACCGCAGCACATTGACCGACAGCCCCTGCCCCTCATCAATCCGGTAGGCCCAGCCGGCGTAGTCATAGGCCGCCATACCGGCGAAATACTCGGCATGCATCAGGAAGAACTGTTGTTTGTCGTCCAGGGCGGAGAGTCCGGACGGGTTCCAATATCCGGCAGTGACATCCGTGACGGAGGCTGTCTGCGCACCTGACATTGCCGTCCCACGGGCACCAACGCCCAGATTAAGGAAGGCATTGCTGTATTTCACCTGAGCCGTAAGCAGGCCGGGCAGCATGCATAATCCGACAATCAATAAAAAGGAGATAAGGCTGCGCATATCGGAATCAGTCTATGCTCTCCTTGTTTTTCAGATAGGCGGAACCGTCCCGGGTGATGCCGTATGAACCCACCCTGTAGGATGAACATTCGTACCCGTCAGATTGCTGCCTGCGCTTGTATGCAGGCTCCTTAAGGTATTCGTCCATATCCGTGGAGCTCATGCCCCTCAGATGCGAGTTGTCCATATAGGGGCGTCGCGGAGGTGTTGCATGAGGAACGTTCACGACAGTGGTTTCCTGTTCCTGATCCGAATCCGGTATGATTTCAATGTCATCCGAAGGTGAAGAAAATATTCCGGTATGATTGTCGTCATCGGCCGGCTTCACCGTGATGGTGTCCTGGGACTTCTCCCCGATGGAGGCGACAGCCGGTTTTTCAGGAGCGCTTTCATGGAATCCGGTGGCGATAACTGTCACGCGCACCTTGTCGCCAAGCGTTTCGTCCGCACCGTGTCCCCAAATCAGCTTGCTCCGGAGATTGCAGGTGGCCTGCTCCAGACAATTGGTGATTTCGGTCAGTTCATCCATGGTGATTTCATGTTCTGAACCGTAAGAGATGAACAGCAGACCCTTCTCCGCACCATAGATGCTCTTCTGGTCCAGCAGGGGGCTTGCGATGGCAGCCTCGGCCGCCTCGCGCGCACGGTTCTCACCCTCCGCTATGCCGGCACCGATGATTGCAGTACCGCTGTTCTCCAGGATTGTCTTGACATCGTTGAAGTCAACGTTCATGCTGCCGTGGATTGTGATAAGCTCGGCGATGCTCTTGGCCGCCACCAGCAACACATCGTCAGATTTGGCGAAGGCGTTTGAAATTGTCAGATCCGGATAGTATGTTTTCAGCAGTTCGTTCTTGATGACAATCAGCGCATCCACATTCTGACGCAGTTCGTCAATGCCCTCATCGGCCACCTTGAACTTGCTTTCGCCCTCAAAATCGAAAGGATAGGTCACAATACCAACGGTGAGTATACCCATGCTGCGGGCGATGTCAGCAACAATCGGAGACGCACCTGTTCCAGTGCCTCCGCCCATACCGGCAGTGACAAAGAGCATCTTCGCCCCCTCCATCGCCTCCTGCAGCTGCGCTTCGGATTCGAGTGCCGCCTTTCGGGCCACCTCAGGGATGGCGCCGGCACCCAATCCGCTGCCAAGCTGGATTTTGGTTGGAATCGGGCTGTTCATCAATGCCTGCGCGTCGGTGTTGCAGATCATGAACTCCACACCGGTGATACCCATGTTGTACATGTGCTTGACCGCATTGCTGCCGCCGCCGCCGACACCCATCACCCGTATGATGTTGTCCGAAACATCACGGACAGGACTGGCTTCTGCCGGAATGCCCTCTATAGGATCAAAACCCAAATCAATATTTCTGTCTGTATTTTCCATGTGTTTTATGTTTTTTGTTAATCATTCAGAAAATTACCGGAAAGATTCATCCTCGTCGTCAACATCCGACCCTTCATCCGGAATGAAGAAGTTGGCGAAAACCTCCTTCACCTTATTCCAGGTATACGAGCCAGACCCGTCCTTTCCACGCTGCTTCGGTTCCTGGTCAGGAACGGAAGTCTCCCGCTGGGTGACGGCAGGAGTCTCCTGCTCATCGTCCATCGGACGGATGTCGTTGCGCTCAACTCCCATAAGCATGAGGCCCAATGCCGTGGAATAGATCGGATTGTTGTATTTGTGCTTGGTGTCCTCGTTGAACACAATGCCCTCCTCAGGCAGACCGATACGGACACACATGCCGGTCTGGAATTCCATATACGGCTTTATGTTCTGTAACAGGGAGCCGCCACCGGTCAGCACGATGCCGCAGCCAAGTTTCTGCGCATAACCGGAATTGCGGATCTCCTCCATGATGCGGGCTATGATTTCATCCAGCCGCGCCAGAATGACATCGGTAAGTTCGCTACGCTTGATCTCCACCGCCGGACGGCCCTTGATGCCACTGACCGCCAGCACCATCTCCTTACTCGTGTCTTTCACGCAGGTGCCATACTCCTTCTTTATCCGTTCCGCATCCTCCTTGACGATGCCTTTAAACACATTCTTGATGTCGTCCGTAATCACATCGCCTCCAATGGGAATCACAGCCGTATGGCGCAAGATGCCGTTATGGAAGATGGCCAGGTCGGTTGTGCCGCCGCCAATGTCGACCAACGCCACACCTGACTCCTTCTCCCGCGCGTCCAGCACCACCGCAGCCGAAGCCAGCGGTTCCAGAATAAGCCCGTCCATCTTAAGGTCACACTGCTTTACGCAGCGGATTACGTTGCGGATATGCTGGTCACTCCCGGTAATGATGTTGAAATCGGAGCCCAGCTGGGTGCCGGTGACCCCGATCGGATCGACCAGATCGTGATATTCGTCCACGAAAAATTCCTGCGGGATGGCGTCAATTATTTTTGTGCCCGGGCGTACATTCACCATGAACACCTCGTCTATCAGCTGCCGCACATCCTCGGCGGAGACCAGATTGTCCGGATTCTTGCGCTTGATTTCCTGTTTGGAGTGGAAACTGTTGATATGCTGCCCCGCAATGCCGACCACCACATCCTCTATAACCAGATGCGTGACGGCACAGGCCTGCTTGATGGCATGGGCAATGGCTGTGACCGTCTGTGCAATGTTAATCACCTGTCCGCGCTGCACACCTACGGAAATGGTCTCACCCTGACCAAGAATCTCCACTTTGTCAGAATTCTGCACGCGCTTACCTACAAAAACCACAACTTTGGTTGTGCCGATGTCCAATCCGACGGAAATATAATCCTCTGACACCGGTTCCCGGACCTCTTCCCTCTTTTTTCTGAATTTGATCTCCATAATATTATTATATTGTACGTTTTTCACACGGAATCCGGTCGCCGTACTGCAGGCTCACCTTGGAATACCGCTGCCATCCGGCCACATTGAATCCCTGTGTGTATATTTTCCATAAGTTGTCCAATTTATGCTGCAATTGCCCGACGCCCCCCAATTCGACCAGATGGTTGCCCACTGTGGGGACCAGACAGTAGTCACCGCGCTTCCGCACAAAAATCTGGCTTGTCTGCGCCTTCCAAAAGGGATTGCGGTCCAGACAAAGGGCAAGTTTCATCAGATCGTGGCAGACAGATGAATCCTGCATCTCCATCACAAGGTCGGGGCGGCAGGTGTCAGGAATCTCCCCCGAAGCTACAGGCACCCTGACAGGATGGTTCGGCAGGTACGGCAGCATCCGTCCGGTGTTGCCTCTCCTTGCAATGTAGAATGAGGAGCCGCCACTGTTAATGACATGCAGCAGCACCTTGGCCTGAACCACCTCCACATGGATTATACCGCCCATGTCCGCAGATACGCGGACGGTGTCCGCATATGGCCAGTTACGGATGCAGTTGCCGATTTGTGAAAGGTCGGCATTGTGTCTTGGCGTACCGGTCACATTGGGGCAATTCTCCAGCATGTATGCTTTCAAATCATTGGCAGTCACAAGCGTGTCGGAATGGTACAGGATACGCACGCGCACCCCCTTGTACACATTCCCTTTGGAAAGGAGGAGATACGCAAGCAGGCAGCAGGCCAACAGGCCTGTCACAACCAACAATCCAATGACTCTCTTCTTGCTCGTTTCCATTTATGACAACAGCGTTTTAATTTTATCCACAAGACGGTCTATGTCGCCCGCACCCATGGTCAGCAGCACCTCCGGATCCAATTTTTCCAGCAATGGAAGCAGTTGCTCCTTTGTGCAGCAATATTTCTCTTTTGAATGTATCCTGTCAAATATCAGTTGCGAACTGACCCCCGGTATCGGAGCCTCCCGCGCCGGATATATGTCCAGCAGCACCACGGTGTCCAACTGCGAGAGGGCGTCCGCAAACTCATCGGCAAAATCACGGGTCCGGGTGTAGAGATGGGGCTGGAAGACCCCGCAGATCCTACGCTGCGGATACCACCTGCGCGCCGAAGCGATACAGGCCTCCAGCTCCTTGGGATGATGGGCGTAATCGTCCACATATACCCGGTCCGGTTTCCGTATGATATATTCAAAACGACGTTTCACACCTTTATATTGTGCCAGACGCTCCCTAATTTTCACCTCCGGCAGACAAAAACGGCATGCCACCGCCACAGCTGCCAGCGCATTCTCCACATTGTAGAGGCCGGCTGTCGGCAGCAGCAGGTCATGCAGCACCCCATCCGGTGTGCGGACATCAAAACGGCTGCAGCCGTCCGCAATCTTCAGACCCTCCACCCTGAAATCGGCCGAAGCGTCATGCAGGCTGTAGGTCAGCACCGGCACGGAAGGATGGAGATATTTGGTCAGTTCCGGTTTTGTAATAAGGCATCCGCCCGGCTTGATCTGCTGTGAAAAGGCATCGAACGCCTCACGCAACGCCCCGACGGTGTGATAGATGTCCAGATGGTCGGCATCCATCGAACTGATAACAGCCACATCCGGATGCAGCTGCAGGAAGGAGCGGTCAAACTCATCGGCCTCGACCACCATCCGACGCGCTCCGGTCTCATAGACCAGATTGGACTGGAAATTGGCGGCAATGCCTCCGATAAAGGCAGTCAGCGGCTCATCACCACGCAGAAGCAGGGTTGTAAGGGCGCTCATGGATGTCTTTCCGTGCGTGCCGGCCAGAGCGACCGTGCACAGGTCGCGGCTTATCAGCCCCAGCACCTCCGCACGCTTCATGCATGGGACACCCATTTCCCTCAATCTGACCAATTGCGCATGGTCGGACGGAACAGCCGGAGTGTAGACCAGCAGGTCGGTCCTCTCCGGCAGCAGGGCGGGATCCTCATCATAGCACACGGATATCCCCTCCTGCTCCAGCTGCCGTGTCAGCGGGGACGGCGTACGGTCATAACCGGCGACCATGCAGCCGCATTCCCTGAAATAGCGGGCAAGGGCGCTCATGCCGATTCCGCCGATTCCGACCATATAGATGCTTTTCCACGCTGACGGGATTCCACACATATCATTCTCCAATAATGTTAACAATCTCCTTCAAAATGTTCTCAGTGGCATTTGGCAGGGCAAACTGCCGTATGTTGCGGCTCATCGACTCGCACTGCTGGCGGTTCTCCACCAGATCCCACACCTGATACTTCAACTGGCTGCGTGCGTCCGCATCCGCAACCAGCACCGCAGCACCGGCGTCAGACAGCACACGCGCGTTCTTTGTCTGATGGTCTTCCGCCACATTTGGGGAGGGTATCAGTATGCAGGGCTTGCCCACGATGCACAGTTCCGAGATGGAGAGGGCACCGGCACGCGACACAATCAGGTTGGAGACCTGATACAGGTAATCCATCCGCTTGACAAAGGGCATCATGCGCATATTCGGCAAACCTGAGACCATCTCCTTGTAGGCATTGTAATAATACTCCCCTGTCTGCCATACGAACTGCACGTCAAGCTCCCGCAAATCATCGATGAATCCGCGCACGCTGTCGTTGATGGTGCGGGCGCCAAGGCTGCCTCCAACCACAGAGACGGTGAACTTTTGCGGATTAAGGTCAAAATATGCGTAGGCGGCCGAAGCATCCTTTGGCAGGCTGATGATGTCCTGCCGTACAGGATTGCCGGTCTTGACAGTCTTCTCTTTGGGGAAATACCGCTCCAGATTGTCATAGGCCGTGCAGATTTTCACTGCTTTGGAGGCAAGCATCTTGTTGGTCTTGCCCGGAAAGGAGTTCTGCTCCTGAATAAGCGTAGGAATCCCCATGCCCGCAGCAGCATCCAGCACAGGCCAGCTCACATAGCCGCCCACACCGATTGCGATATCGGGATGGAATTCGCGGACAATCTGTCTTGCAGCCCGCTTTTCAGCCACCAGACGGAAAGGCAGCTTCATGTTCTCCAGAATTCCGCCCACTGTCAGGTCGCGACGCAGGCTGTAGCAGTCGATGCCGCGAATGTCGAAACCGGCCTCGGGAACCCGTTTCATCTCCATACGTCCGTTTGCGCCGACAAACAATATCTCCGCGTCGGGCCAGCGGCCTTTCACCGCATTGGCGATGGCGATGGCTGGAAATATGTGTCCGCCTGTTCCTCCGCCGGAAACAATAATCCGTTTACTCATCTTCAACTCCTTTCATCTGACTTTTATCCTTTTTTCTACTTTTACTGATATTAAGCAGCAGGCCGAAACTGACCGATGTCACCATGATTGAGGCGTTGCCCCAGCTGACCATCGGCAGCGTCTGACCTGTATTGGGGAAAGCCCCGACACAGACACTGATATGGACCACCGCCTGAAAGACAATCCAAAAGCCAAGTCCGCCGGCCAGATATGCGCCAAACGGTGTCGGCACATTCTGCAGCAGCAGGAAAACCCTGTAGAAAAGCAGCAGATAGGCTGCGATCAGCAGACAGCTTATAAGCACCCCATACTCCTCGACGGCTATGGCGAAAATACAGTCGGAATAGATCTGGGCCGTGCCCCTGAAGATGGAGGAGCCTGGGCCGTTGACCGGAAGAATCCCTCCAGTGGAGACCGCGCCCTCCACCAGCACATCCTGACGGATGTTGTCGACCTGCTCATTGGTCATATGGGCAAGACGGGAGTGAAGATCCTCGGTCTCGTCCTTGTCAAAGAAACGCTCCACACGCGCATGGACGGTCTGGAAACGGTCGAGCGCACGGATGCCGAAACCGCTGGTGGCCACCAAAAGTATGAATATGGCTGCAAGAACACCGGCTGTGGCGAGAAGATACTTGAACTTCAGCTCCGAGATAAAAAGCATGAACATGCAGGTAAGCAACAGTATCAATGCTGTGGAGAAATTCTGTGTCATAATCCCCACACAAACAATTCCAATAAGCACCAGAAATGGGATGTACACCTTCTTTATGTCATTGATGCGCTTCCCGAACCGTGCGATGGCATGTGCGGCATATATGATCACCAACAGCACAACAACATAGAATGTCTGGACTTCCCTGCCGAAAATGGATAGGGAACGCTGCACGCCGCCGCTGCTCCTGCCCATAAGTATTGTTACAAAAAGCAGCGCAAGCGCAAAAATGTAACAAAGCCGCGAATAAGGGGCTATGCTGCGGTAATCCAGATGCTGCACGACAACCGCCACCACAATGCCGATAAACAGCCACAATCCGTGCGACTTTATGTATGGCATAAGGTTATGCCGTGTGACAGGGTCAAACAGCTGACCGGATGCCGCACTGTAAATCAGCATCATCGAAGCGAAGCACAGGAAGATCATGATCCCCCATATCATGCCGTCCCCCTCAAACAGCTGACGCAGACTGAAACGCTTTCCGGACTCCTTTTCCATCACCGTCACAATTCTTTAACCGCTTCCCGGAACTGGAGCGAAAGCTCACGTGCACCGGCACATCCCGAATATGTTCCATTAATGGTTGAGAAGAGGACCGCATCCCCGCTGTCGGCGGAATAATAGGCCGTCTTTACCGCCTGCTCCATGGTATGGCAATCATAAACCTCCACATAAGGTGAGAAACTGCGGACCAGCATGCTGTTGTCATCTCCAATGCCGATGACAGCCTTAACCTTCTCCGCCACAATCGGCAGAAGGGAGGAGTGCTGCAGCCGGCCGTCCCATGCACCGGTAATCCAGAACAAAGGATGCTGTATGCTCTCCATGGCAAAGCCCAATGCGTTAATATCCCTGCAATTGGTGTCGTCCAAAAAACGGACACCACCGAAACGGCTGACTTCCTGCAGCCGGACCTGATTCACATCCGACACATCCATAATATGCCGGAGATTCTGGTTACGCGCATACACCAGCTGCTCGGCAAAGAAGTTTGCCGGACGGTAAGCGGTAATTTTCTCTTTTTCCTTAAGAATGACCTTTTTACTCATATTCTTTTGGTTATCTGATTTTTAATGTCAGCACGGTCAGCACCGCCAGCAGAATGCCGATGATGAAGAAGCGCTGTACAATTTTGGCTTCATGATAGTTCTTTTTGGTCTCAATTATCTCGACCGTCTTGAAAGGCTCCTGAAAATCCTCCTTTTCGACCGCCTCCGCGACATGTTCCACCTTTTTCTGGTAATGGTGGTGCAGCGGGGTCATCCAGAAAGGCCGTTTTGCGACAGGAACCAGCTGGTCCTTCGGCAGTTTGTGGATTTTACGGTAGCCCTTGCAATACATCGTCTGAATGATTACCGAAAGGCTCTCAACCAGATAGATGCCGCACAATATCGGCAGCAGCAGCTCCTTGCGGATGATGATGGCGAAAACCGCTATTATGCCCCCGATGGCCAGCGAGCCGGTATCGCCCATGAAGACCTGTGCCGGATGGCAGTTCCACCAATAGAAGCCCAAGCAGGCCCCCAACATGGCACCGGCAAAGATCATTAGCTCTCCTGAATTGGGGATATACATGATGTTCAGGTAATCGGCGAAAATGGTGTTACCTGACACATAGGCAAGCACACCCAAGGCCACAACAATGACCGCCGCAGTTGAAATGGCAAGTCCGTCCAGCCCGTCCGTAAGATTCGCGCCATTACTCACCGCCATGATAATCAATATGATGATTGGAATATACACCAGCCATGCCCAACGCTCGTAGCCATCGCCCAGCCATTTCAGCAGCACAGCATAGTTGAACTCATGGTTCTTCACAAAGGGAATGGTGGTTTTAAGCGACTTTTCGGATTCCACGCACTGGTAGGCGTGACTGCCGCCAGCCTTGTCGTTCTCCATGTGGAACACCTGCTCGGTCTCAACAAAGCCCTTGGTCCCGCACTTCTCCTTTATCACCACATCGGGATGGAAAAAGAGCACCGCCCCGACAAAAAGCCCCAGAACAATCTGTCCCAGCAATTTGCCCTTTGCAGGCAATCCCCTTTTGTTCTTTTTGAACACCTTGATGTAATCATCGATGAAACCGAGTATGCCCAGCCAGACAGTTGTGACGCACATCAGCAGAATGTAGATGTTGTCCAGACGGTTGAACAGCAGGACAGCTATCAGCAGGCTTGCCAGAATGATGATGCCGCCCATTGTCGGAGTGTACTTCTTGCATTCAACACCCGCCAGCTTCAGCTCCTCGCGGTTATCGTCCCTCACCTGCTTTTTCCGCAGCAGCCGGATAACATATTTTCCGATAATCATGGAGAGGAACAGCGAGACCACCGCCGCCAACGCCATGCGGAACGAGATATACTGGAACGCTCCGGCTCCAGGAAAATCATAATTAACATCCAACCATTTGAATAGAGAATATAGCATAAGTCATTTACTTTTCCTTTGTTTCACTGCATAAATATTGTCTTACCACGGCCACATCGTCAAAAGGATATTTCACCCCCTTGATTTCCTGGTACTTTTCATGGCCCTTGCCCGCAACCAGCACAATGTCGCCGGGAGCGGCCATCCTCAACGCACATTTTATCGCCTCGCGCCTGTCCGGAATGACCAGATATGAGGCCTCATCCTCACCTTCCAGCCCCTTGCGCATATCCTCCAGTATGTCCGAAGGCTGCTCAAAACGGGGATTGTCGGAGGTCAGGATCAGGAAATCACTGCGCTGGAAAGAGATCTGCGCCATTTCAGGACGTTTCGACTTGTCGCGGTTACCGCCACATCCCACCACCGTCAGGATACGCTGTCCGGCACGGCGGATCTTCTGGATTGTACGCAACACATTATCAAGCGCGTCGGGCGTGTGCGCATAGTCCACAATGGCTGTCACCTGCCTGTCGCCATGGATGCAGAAAAAGCGTCCTTCTGCAGCCTCCAGGGCGCTCAGCTGCACCAGCAGCCTCTCCTTGTCCTCCCCAAGCAGGCAGGCGGTTGCATAGATGGCGACCAGATTATAGGCGTTAAACTCACCCGTCAGACGTGTCCAGACCTCCTTGCGGTCCAATTCCAGCTGCATCCCCTGCAACTGGCACTCCACCACACGCACCTTGAAATCGGCATTGCTGCTTTTCAGACTGTAGGTGTAAGGATGCGCCGCCGTATTCTGCAGCATGACGCGTCCGTTGGCGTCATCGGCGTTGGTCAGGGCGAAAGCTGTCGCGGGCAGATTGTCGAAAAAGGCCTTCTTCGCCTTCAGATAGGCGGCAAAGGTCTTGTGGTAGTCAAGATGGTCGTGGGTGATGTTGCTGAAAATGCCGCCGGCAAAATGCAACGCCGCCACACGCTGCTGGACAATTGAGTGCGAACTCACCTCCATGAAGCAGTGGCTGCATCCGGCATCCGCCATCTGACGCAAAAGACTCTGCAATTCAAGCGCATCTGGAGTGGTATGGTGTGCGGGGAGCACCTCCTCCCCGATACGGTTTTCGATTGTGCTGAGCAGTCCGACCTTGTGCCCCAATGCGGTGAAGAGCCAGTACAGCAGCGTGACAGTTGTGGTTTTTCCGTTGGTGCCGGTGATCCCCACCAGCTTCAGCTCGCGGGAAGGATGGTTGTAGAAGGCGGCGGCCAGTTGCGCCAGGGCAAGGTGCGAATCGGCAACCTGCACCACGCAAACATTTTCCGGACAGGATTCCGGCATCCGCTCCACCACAACGCAGCAGGCACCCTGCGCCACCGCCTGCGGAACAAAACGATGCCCGTCCGCCTGCTCACCCTGTTGGGCGACAAACATATATCCCTGCACGGCCTCACGGGAATCAAAGCATATTCCCTTCACCTCCGCATTGGCGTCGCCACGGAGCGAGAGCACTTCCAAGGATTGTATCAGTTCACTTACCGTCTTCATTTCCCATGCATATTTATTCGTTACCTAATGTCACCAAAGCCCAGCCGCCGGAGTATGACACATCCTTCACTTTTCCAGCACCCTTCAGCCGGACACGATAGCCTTTCCGTTCCAGAAGATAGACGGCATCCTTTGCGGAGGAACCCTTGAGGGCATTGGACAAATCCTCCACACCACGCGGATGCATTACCATCAGGCTGTCCCTGCCTGTTGAAGGGCCGACTGCGGACCATTCCGACAACACCGGACGCAGGCTGTATCCCATTTTCCGGTATATCATCACCAATTCAGGCGTATAGCCCAAAGACACTGAGGGATAGCGGTTCCACAATGCGTCACGGTAGATATAGTTCCGCATACTGAAGTCCCGTTGGGCAATCTTTTCAGCAATTTCACGACAGACAGGAGCCGCCACAACACCGCCGTCGGCTATGGTGCCGGAAATCATCACCATGCAGGTGTATTTCGGACGGTCACTCGGGAAATAACAGACAAAGGAGGCGTTGAATTCGTTAAGGTACCCGCCATTGTACAGTTGGGCAGTGCCGGTTTTGCCGGCCAGCAGCGGACGGACGGAAAGTGTGGTGTCGTTCTTATGGAGCCGGTAATACTTGTCCTGCGCCCGACGTGCCGTACCGTTCGTCACAACACCCTCCAGGCAGGCTCTGGCCTTTGCCAGCGTAATGGGTGAACAGATACGCTCACGCACCACCACCGGTTTGCGCACCTCACGCCTTCCGTCAGGATATACAATCTCCTTGACCAGATATGGCCGCATGAACCTGCCGTTATTTGCGACAGCATTGTAATAGGCCGCCATATATACGGGCGGCATTTTCACGGCATATCCGTGAGTTATGCTGTGGTAGTCCACATTGCTGCGGGTCATCGTCGTCACCCTTGGCTGCTCCGCTCCGCTAACCTCCAGAAGCAGGTTGCTGTCCAGACCCATCTGATGGATCTTGTAGAAGAACTGGTCCAACGTGTGGTATCCCGTCTGTGCGGCCTCATAAAGCCCGTCATTGTCGGAAAACTCGAACGCCCATTTCAGGGTATGAATACCCTTTTCGCAGTGCACCAGGTCTCCGGTGTCGATCTTTTTGGAATCCAGGGCGGCCAGCAGCGAAATCAGTTTGAATGTGGAACCGGGCTCATAACTTTCCGAAATGGCATGTTCCACATAATCCCTATATCCCTCAGGCGTTTTGGTCAGGTTTGAAATTGCCTTTATCTCCCCTGTCGCCGTTTCGATAAGAATGGCGCAGCCCCAACGTGTCTGGTACCGTTCCAACTGCGCATGCAGCGACTCGGTGACAATCCGCTGCATGTCCACATCGAGGGTGGTGACAATGTCACAGCCGTTCTGCACCTGCATCAGCTGGTTCTCGCGCAAAGGCACCTTGACACGATTGACAAAAAGCGTCCGGTAGATGTGTCTCTCTCCAGCCAGCAGGCTGTCATAATAGCCCTCCAGGCCGCCATAGGTCTTGGATTCGTTCATGCTGCCTATGACAGCGGCGGCATAATCGTCATACACATTGTGATGCACATACCTTACATCCACGCGGCAGCCTCCGTAGAATGTCTGCCTGCGCCCGCTCGCGCTGCCGTCAAAAAGGAGGCAGATGTCATTCCAGTCCGTCCAGCGGACCCATGTGGCAGGCAGTTCATCCAAAGATACTTTTATTATAAGGTATTTGCCCCTCACCGATTTCTTCAACTCAGCCAGTCTATTTTTTGCGGCATTCCTGGTCTCCTTGTCCGTCTTGCCGTTTATTATCCGCTGTTCGGCACGGCATGCACCGCAGTAGTCAACATAGCACTGCCTGACACGCTCCTCATAGTATTCGCGGTTGCGTTTCGGGGTCAGGCGGCAGAAGATGGAGATAAGGGAGTCGACCCGCTGCATGAAACGTGCGGAATCCTTCTCACTCACACCAACTGCTCCAACCTCCCAATAGAGATCATAAATCGGGATGGTGGTGGAGAGCAGTTCGCCGTTGGCGGAATAGACGTTACCCCTGAATCCGCGGACAGCGCTGCTGTCGATACGGAAAAAACGGTCCTCCACAGTAAGGGTGTCCTTGAAGTTGCCACGGTAGGCGTCCCCCTTGGTCACGACCAGCGTGCACATCCTGACAATGAGATACAACACCCAGGCCAGCAGGATGAAATAGACCAGCAAAAGCTTTGCGCGAAGTTTCTTGCTCATCGTGTGACCTCCTTTCCGACTACCGGCAGCATATAGACCAGGCTGCTGTCATCCACAAATCCCCTGTTACGGTAAACCTCTATCAGAGCCTCCTTGCGGTCCTGGTCAAGCTGCAGCCATCCATACTGCTCCATTATCTGGATATATTTATCGTTCAATTCTATACGTTCGGCCTCAAGCTGTTCAAGCCGCACCTGGTTGGAAGCGGCCAGCAGATTGATGTATATAAGGATGATTATCATCACAAACAGCATAAGCAGATAAGGCATATTTTCCCACAAGCGCAACCTGCGAAGGAACTCGCCGCCAAGAAAATGGCGCAGCGATAGGCCCGCCTTTGAAACAGATTTGGAGACCTTCGGCTTTTTAGGCGCAGTTTTTTCCTGCCGCTCCCTCTCCTGCCGCTCCCTCTCCTGCCGCTCCCTTTCCTGCCGCTCCTTCTCCTCCTGCTGCTGCTTTTGCTGTCGGATATACTCCGGATCAAAATGGTTGGCCATCTCCTAACAGTTATTTTCAATATTAGTTTTTTCTCCTATGCGTAGCCGTGCGCTGCGGCTACGGCTGTTTTCAGACAACTCGGTTTCGGAAGGGACAACCGCCTTGCGCGTCACAAGACGGAACGGGGAGAGCAGGTTCCCGTAGAAATCCTTCTCCTCCTTCCCCTCCAGATTGCCGCTACGCAAAAAACGCTTGACCATGCGGTCCTCCAACGAATGGTAGGATATCACCACCATCCTGCCGCCAGGTTTCAGCAGCCCGACGCTCTGTGTGAGCAACGCCGACAAAGCCTCCATTTCACCGTTGACCTCCATCCGCAACGCCTGGAACACCTGTGCCAGAAAACGGTTGCGGTTTGCCGTATCACTGCATGTGACGGCCACTTCGCGCAACTGCTCCGTGCGGGTGAAGGGCGCTTGCGCACGGTTTTGCACAATCAGCCGCGCCAGACGACGGCTCTGACGTACCTCACCATACCTGTAAAATATGTCGGCCAGCTCATCTTCGCTATAGGTTGCCAGCACATCGGCCGCGGTCTGCCCCTTGCTCCTGTCCATCCGCATGTCCAGAGGACCGTCAAAGCGGGTGCTGAACCCCCGTTCGGCCACATCGAACTGATGCGATGAGACACCCAGATCGGCAAGAATGCCATCCACCTGCCGCACGCCGTAAAACTGCAGATAGTTGCGTATATGCTTGAAATTGGCAGCGACAAAAGTGCAGCGCGGGTCATCTATGCGGTTAGCTTCGGCATCCTTATCCTGGTCAAAGGAAAAAAGCTGTCCGGAAGGGCCGAGCCGCTCCAAAATTGCACGGGAGCTCTGTCCGGAGCCGAAGGTCACGTCGACATAGGTTCCGTCAGGCTTCACCGCCAAGCCCTCCACACTTTCAGCCAACAGCACAGGACGGTGATACTGCATCATTCGGCACCCCCCTTCTGCCTGCCCGCATAAAGCCGGTCGGCCAGTTCATACACCGCAGCCTTCTCCTGCTCCGGAATCTGCATCAGGTTCTCACTGTAACGGTCCGGATTCCAAATTTCCAGAAAATGCAGCATCCCCACAACCAGAATCTCCTTTTCGAGCCCGGCATACTGCGACAGATGCCTGGGGACAAGAATCCTGTTCTTGGAATCAACCTTCACCTCCGTGGCGCTGCTCAGGAAATAACGGACCAGTGCCCGCTGGTCAGGACGGAACACGTTCAGTTCGGACAACTGCTGCCTATAGACCAGCCATTCGTCCATCGGGTAGAGGGTGATGCACTTTTCAACGCCCATGTTCATCACAAAGCGTCCCTCAACCTGCGCGCTGACAGGCCGCAGGGCAACCGGCAGCTGGAAACGTCCGCCGCTGTCCATTGAACTGTTAAAGGTGCCTTCTGTTATCAACATGACGATGTTTTTATTTTTTAACTCTTTTTTGCCGAAGGAATCCCGAAAATTGCATCAAAAATCCCATTTTTCCCCAAAATTCCCCATATACAGGGTAAAAAAAAACAGGTTTTATATTCCCCAACCTATTGTTTTTAACCGCCTTATGTTAAAAACAACAAGTGCCGGAGTCCTCTTCCGCTTCTCATGCAAAGAAAAACAAAAAATCAATGCAAAAATCGGCTGGAAGAATTTTTTTTCATTTTTTTTGCACCCCCTTACGCAACGGGGGTGCCATCAAGACACCCCCGCGTATAAAAACACACATCTGTCATATGTTATTCCACAACCAGCGGACGGACAACATGCTGTCCTGCCGCATTGGTGAAGACAACGAAATAGCTGCCGGAAGCAAGACTGCTCACATCCACACGATAGTCACCTTTGCCTGCAGCATCAGGAAGCGATATCACCCTGCCGTCACGGCACACCAGCCGGACCGAAAAGGCATTGCCGTCAGCCAGATCCAATGCGATTGTGGCGGATTGACGTGCCGGATTCGGATAAAAAGCTCCGACCTTGGCCTCCAGCGTCTCACGGACAGCGACGGAGGGATTATGTCCTAAATAAAATGTATAGTATCCGCCCTGACCGGCTGTCATCGGCTTGGTGATTGTCTTGCCGTTGTTCGAGGTGGCGCTCAGGTAATAATCCACCTGTGCGTACTGCGCATAATTAAGCGTGGCCAACGGAAGTGCACCGCTATACATGCTGTCCCCCTGATGGGTCAGCAGCGTCTCCTGCCACTCCCCGCCTGCCACACGCCACACCACCTTCACCGAAGCGATGCCGCTGCGGTTGGTCACCTTTGCCATGACCGGCACATCCTTCTGCAGATAGGTGTCATCAGTGTTGCCGGTGATGGAGGAGTGCAGTATGCGGATGGGGTTTTCCGCAGGAATCTGTTTCGTGATGCAGTGGATTGCACCGCCGTTGCCGTCAAACGAGCTCACATCCACCGGATAAATGGTATAGCCCGGATAGGATTCCTTAAGCTTTTCGATGCGCTGGCGGTCCCACGCGGCGGTGGGCATCCCATCCCTGACCGTTGAGAAGCAGGGTTGTATAATCACATTGTTCACAAAGGTATGGTTGCTGTAGGAACGGGTGTAGTCGGCATCGTAATCCGACTGGCTGGCGAAATTGTCACCATTCTCGTCACATGGGAACGGTATGAAGCTGCGCTTGAAATTGTTCCCAAACAGGCTTTTGTAACCCGTCAGCGTCTCAATGTTGCGGTTGGCGGTCTTGTAGTCGCTCCAGCGGCTGCAGTATTCCGGATATTTTGAAAAGACAAAACTGTTCTCGTCCAGCATGTCGGCATACAGGTCGACATGGCCGGTGCCGCCGTCAAACTTCAGGGCCGGCAGCACATAGGTGGCACGGCTGCCCATCAGGTGGGCAAGCGAATCCTTGACCTGCTGCGGGGAGATCGGCGTCTTGGCCTCAAAATGGATGGAGTTGGTGTCCGATCCGTCCCAGACCATCTGACCGTATTCATCGTTATTGTTATTGTACAGGGCGTCCGAGGAGATCACCATGCCGGCACCGTCCACGATGCAGTTGCCCCCCTCCCACTCGATGGTGGTGATATAGTTGGGGATGCCCGTCTGGCGTTCAATGAGCGAAGGCAGGGAATCGTCCAAGGCACGAGCCGGATAATACATGAAATCGAGCATTGCCACGCTATCCTGTCCGCCATAGTAGAAGCAGATGGGGCCGCAGTCGCGGAACCAGAAGGAGTTGCCAGGCCCGACAAGGAAACGCATACGGTCATGGCGCAGGTTCATCCTTTTCAGCTGACGGATTATCACCGAGGAGTCGGCAGCCTGCTCCACCCTGACCCAAGCCTCGGCATTGCCGGACTGGATGGCATCCATCACATAAAAGAAGACCTTGCCGAACCTGCTTGTAGTATCCACCACTGATGTATATGGCCCACCACCCTTGGTGACCCATTGGTCATGGACATAATTCTTATACTCGGCATAACCGGTCAGCAGAGGGTCGGCATACCAATAGTAGCTGTCCTCGTGTCCGGGAACCAGATGGTTGTAGCTGCAGGTGACCACTATGGCCTGCACCTCCTCCCACTCACCAGGGAACCAGCTCCCGTCAGGCAGCTGGAGGCCATACCCATCCGCCGTCGCGCAGGTCATGGGTGCCGCGGACAGCGGATAATTCCGCTGCAAATGCAGTTTTGAGGCATCGCGCCGGTGGAACTGCTGCCGCACCCGCTGTTGCATCCCCTCCATGCCGGAAGAGCTGTTTTGCGCATTCAATGTGCAACATACAAACATTACAATTAATGTTAAATACTTTTTACCCATAAGAAAGTGTTTTTAATATTCAATTTACAAAAATAGTCAAATATCCGATACGATAACGTCATTTTCCTGTATTATTAGAAAAATCTTCGACTGTGTTATTTTACTATTTTTCATTTCCAAACGATGTATAATGGGTAACCCATGAACTTATTCCCGTCTTTGTTGCATTTGGTGATTGTCCGACAGTATAACACATCACGCCGATTTCGTCGTAGAAAGAGTTGACAACTAATATGTTACGACTTGGTTTCATACTAACAACTTATGTCCAAATTCTGGCATCCATTACTTATCGTACTAATATTCAACGTGATTTTTCCAATCATATTTTGATATGATAGATCCACGACTGATTTTTACTTCCGCAATTCCTCGTGCCTTTATATTAATTTTTTGAAGGATATTTGTATCTACAAACAATAAAGAATCTTTATTATAAAAAAAACTTCCAATGTTATATTTATCAATTATAACAATTTCATAAGTATCAAGTTTTAATATTCCCATATAACCTCTAAAATCAATGAGACCTGAGATATTTTCTGAAAAACGCACGACAGAATCATCATTATATTTATCAAATTCCACAATGTAACATTTAAGTGTATCCTTCCCCTCATGTTCCAATGTAGTTTTTGAGTAGTTGATATAACCTGACAATTCACTGATGAGTTTCTTATTGAGAGCAGGTTTTTTATTGTTATTTATTTCAAAAACAATGTTTTCATGTCTAGATTGGGAACAAGAGCAAAAAAGAAAAACCAATGCAGAAAAAATACAAAAATATTTCATCTTAGCACATGACAAAATTTTAAACTAAAAATTTATTATATTGGTACTCAAATAATTATTAACATATTTTGTTAGTAAATAATTTTAAAATTTTCAAAATAAGTGATTGGTATTCATTATCTTAGAAGAAATTTTTTACCACAAAGATTTCTTTATGGATACCATTCACGAATGCAAAGATGGTGCAAACCTCAGCAAAGTCAAACTTGTTTGAACTTTGCTGAGGTGCAGCCCATTTTCGCGCAGCAAAAATAGTCAATTTTCAGATACGTTAGCCGGTTTCTTCGGAAAAAACATCAACTTGGCGCACATAAAGCTCGTGTCGCTTTTTATAACAGCCCTGTGCAAGGCCAGGACGGCAGACCTGAACTGCAGGTCATCATCTCATACAACCAGCCGAAGGACAGCGTTGGAACCTACAGGCGACGCTGGCAGATTGAGACGATGTTCAAGGCGATGAAGAGCGCCGGCTTCAACATGGAGGACACACACCTCACCGACCCGGAAAGGGTCGGCAAACTGCTGCTGATGGTGATGATTGCGTTCGTGTGGTGCTACAACATCGGTGAACTGGTACACCGGAAAATCAAACCCATCCGCATCCTTAAGCACGGACGGAAGGAAAAGAGCATCATCCGTTACGGCCTGGACATCGTCGCCGACTATCTGCAGAGAGGAAGAAATGAGTTCAAAATCCCAATATTTGACCTATTTAGTATTGCAAATCAAATATTTACATAAAAACGAAATTTTTGTCATGTACTAAGAAACAATTTAATTTCAGAACTATTATATGATTCCGTCAATCTCGTTTCCCCTTATTGCAAAGATAACCGTTCCATAAATAGAAAAAATGTCCATTTCCAACAGAATAGCAGCCATTTCCATTTTTCTTGTAAGGATATGAAAACATGATGGAAAACAACTATTTCTGCATGTAAAATGGACATCATGGTCATAAAAAATAAAGACAGGTTTCACTGGCCTCCACTGTGACAAAAGGCATTGTGGAGGACGTGGTAACGATCAGCAGCAAAGAAAGAACCTGATGTGGTTGCCTAACCTACTTCACATCCCGTGCCAACCGAACGGCACGACGGCTTGACGAGGCTATTGGGCTGAAATTGACCACATCCTCTCTGTGGGGCGTCAATTGGAACCACATGTGATACAATATTTTTTTATTGCCTTTTGAAGCGGTCCAGTACGATCCGTCATACCCGGTCCCAATCCACCTTTCACTGATCGTGCTGCCGGCTGAAGGCAGGAACAGGCATCCGGCACGCTCCAAGGAATCGTATGTTTCCTTCGAAATGTGATAGACCGTCTTGCTGTTTGAATCCAAAATACCTGAAACGCCGGCGGATCTGGCCGTAATGCCGTCAGGATAGACTATCATGCCGTTAACTGTGTCATTGGCGCTAATCGGAAATGAAACGAAACTGTGCCTCCAACCAGGCCTGGTCATCAGCAGATACTTCCACTCGCTCATCGACAAGGTGTGCCAGGTGCCGAACGGATCGTTTGTTTTGGTTTTCGGGTTATAGATGGTGTTGAACCGACCCCAATCAAAATAACGGAAATCGGATGTGGAATTCAAGCTGTCGCCACGGGGTGACATCCTGCTGGGTTCGAAAGGATCGCAACTGCCATAGTCTTCATGGAAATACCCGCTTGACCCCCAGCAGAAAAGATCCACCCATGTAGAGCACATGGCGCTGGCAAGCGAGTTGTCCGCGCCGACATAATCATACTGATTTTCGGCGAATCGCCAGGTGCCGAACGTATAATCCGTTAATTTACAGGTTGCAGTGCTATGCGACGTGGCCATGGCACTGTACGACCACTGCAGGTTGCCCGGAGCAAACACCACCTTCCTGTCCGGACTGACGGAAAACACGCCTGAATTGAAAGTGAACTGACCCAACGTGTGGATATTATTGGCTTCAAACACAAATTTCAGATCAGGAATTATCGCGGAATATTTTTTAATGACGGAACCCTTCCTTAAAAACAGGACATCGACCATTTTTTGTTTGCCCGTCATTTTGACTTCCGGAACCACGACATAGAAGTTCTCACCCATAGGGGTTCCGACATGGCCTGCAGGCAAACGCAGCTCGACCGAATCCGCACCGCCATCGGCATCCATCACTATCTTGTTTGAAAGCACATCGATTTTCCCTTTTCCGCTCAATTTCACGCCGTGTATCCTGATCCTGACGGCATCGAACGCATCATTGGTGCGGACCGTCAGTTTCAACAGGGCGCAAAGGTTGCGGAACTGGAGCGTACGGTTGTTTTCACCGGCACCTTTCAGTACCGCCATCATCGGATTTTGGATAATTTGAAAACCGCCGTTATTCCTCGCATAATGCTGTACAACGGGAAGCGTCACCGCCAGGTCGGACAGGCCGTTGCCCAGATCAGCATCCACATTGGTCATAAGGTCAGCCGGATAAAAAGCATGGTAATTGGCAGCCTCAGCCACTCCGCCAATTACACAATGCCGGGCATTCCCATCCACCAAGGCGGTGATTTTTCCCGTACTTTTGTTCACACGTATCTTCTCCCCCACCACAAAACAGCTGTACTGTTCCGGATCAATGTAGGCTTTCCGATTGGAACTGTTAAAATCAACCATGTTGGCATGCAGCCCGGACGAGCCCTCATCCTTTTTGCAGGAGACCAGGCAGGCCGACAGCGCAGCCGCAAACAGCACAGCCATTCCCATGTACATGAAATTTCCTATTTTCATCATCATTGAATTTAGTGTTAATAACTGAACCACAATCGATCCGTGAGATTTTTCCCTTCATCGAAATATCCTTCAGGAACTTCATTGTCGAGTGTAACTGCCATGGTGGCACCATGGATGTAACTTACAGAGAAACCCTCCTCGCAGACGAATGGGAAAACCTCCATTTCGGGAGCGATATACGCCTTCTTCACATTTTTGTTTTTCATAATGAAATTGTTTTTATTGTTTATATTCGTTAATCCACATCCCGCACCAACCGCACGGACATACCATATTCATAACTACGCGGCAGGCCGCTTATATAACCATTCCATTGCGTCTGGACCTGGACCATGAAATAAGAGGGGTTTTGATTATACAAATCAGCAGCCCAGTAACGGGCAATACGGGCACCCTGCACAGATAATTCATGGTATGTTTTTCCCTTGTTGTCGTAATAGCCTGCCAATGGCAGGAAGACACAACCGGCAACTTCCAGAGCATTGTAATCGGCCATGGTGATTGTCTGGAAATTCGTTGTGTTGACATCCAAGTTACTTGAAACGCCGGCAGGTTTGGCCTTGACGCTGTCAGGGAAAACCACCATGCAGTTGACCGTTTTGTTTCCAACCGTGATTGTGACGGCAGCGAAGCTCCACCAACCTTTTAATCGACGATTAGAGCACAAATACCACCACTCGTCATGTGTCAGAGTGCGCCAGGTGCCAAACGGATCATAATTCCTGGTTCTCGGGTTGTAGATGGTGTTGAACTGTCCCCAGTCATAGTTTGCATTCGCTCCGGTCAGACTTGTAACATTAGAAGGGCAAAAAACGATGCTATAAGGTTTGGTGTTATTATAGCCACTTGTTCCCCAACCGAACAGGTCAATCCAGCCGGTATCCCTTCTTTCAAATGTGTTGCCTGAACCGATATAGTCATACTGGTGTTCGGCGAAACGCCATGTGCCGTCGATACAATCATAAATATTGGTCGAGGCAGTGGGGTGCCACTGGGCCATGGCTCTGTCGGACCACTGCAGGTTGCCCGGGGAAAACACCACCTTTTTGGTGTCGCTGACGCTGAACTGCGCAGTATTGAAGGTGAAAAAGCCCAGTGTGTGGATTTGGCTGGCTTTCAGTTCCAGATCGCTTGTATGTATGGTCCTTTTGAATTTTTTTATGATGGAACCGTTTTTCAGGAAGGAGACCACAACATCATGGTTCTTGTTTTCGTCCCCTTTGGAGATTTCCGGAATCACTATATAGAAGGTCTCCCCCACAGGGGTTCCGACATGGCCGGACGGCAACCGCAGTTCGACCGAATCCGCGCAACCGGTGCCATCCATCACAATCCTGTTCGAATCAAAAACGATGGTGCCTGTGCCGCTCAATTTCCTGTCCTGGATCCTGACCCTGACGGCATCGAACGCATCGGTGGTGCGGACAGTAAGCCTCAGCAGGGCGCAAAGGTTGCGGAAATGAAGAATATGGTTGCTTTCACTGGCTCCTGTCAGCACCGCCATCATCGGATTGCTGATAATCTGGTAACCGCGGGCATCCTTCTCGTACCTTTGCGTATCGGGCAATGTCACCGACTTGCCATTCAAGCCCGTGCTCAAATTCAAGTTGGCATCCGCATCGGTCAAAAGATCGGCCGGGTAAAAAGCATTGTAATTTGTGGCTTGGGGCACTCCTTCTATTGTGCACAACCGGTCGCCACGCTCCAACGCAACTATCCTCCCCGTCCTGTTGTTCACACGTATCTTCTCATTGAGTACAAAACAACTGTACCGGTCATGATCGATATAGGCTTTCTGGGTGGCATTGACAAAATCAACCATGTCGGCACGCAGTTCAGACGTACCGTTCTCCTTTTTGCAGGATACAAAACCGGACAACAATCCGGCCGTTATCAGGGAAGCTATCCCCATGGACAAAAAACTTCTTTTTCTCATAATTCAATTATATTTCTGTTAATTATTTCCAGACATCATTGGCCCAGTTCTTACCCTCATCGAAATAGCCTTCGGGAACGATGTCGTCACCGGGAGCCAAACTCATGGTGGTACCCTGAATGGAACTGGTTGAGACGGCAAAACCCTGCTCCAAGACGAACGGAAGCACCTCCATCATTGGGGCAACGTATGCCCTCTTCATGCCATTTTTTTCTTCATTCCCTGTCAATTTTCTACTCATCATGTTTTTAAATCTTTTATTTTCTAATTATTTACTGTGACAAATTTCATTTGCTGCATGGGAATTTGGGGGTTGCAGCGGGCGCCGCAACCTCCCCAAACCATCAATAAAATTGTTGATAATAAAACCTCCGACGCCAGGTACGGAACAGATATTTGTTTTTTTTCCATTGCGATATAAAAATATTAATGTATAAACTCCGACTGCCAGATTGACAAACTGCCCTTTTTGCCTGTGCAAAAAAAAAAATGACCTTCGAACCGTACG
>CACYHG010000018.1:0-36319 GCA_902774175.1 uncultured Bacteroidota bacterium | reverse complement strand
AAAAATGACCTTCGAACCGTACGGTTCGAAGGTCATGGTATCCATAGAGGCACAAAATTCCCCCATGTCATTCAATTTATGAATACATTTTTGTAGCATTTGAAATTTACCAGATTTCGAACACGCAAAACAGAGTCAGGCTTGACAAACGGCTTTTACTCTCTACACATCAATAACTATTCTTTTTGTTAATACTCTATTAATTTGCCGTGTAAACAAACATACTAAACCGCGGACTTATTATTGCGGTTCGAGGTTCTGGTATACCTATGCTACAAATAAAAAAAGTCCACGGTTAGACTTATGACTCACTTTTTCATTGTTGCGAATTGAATTTACCAGATTCGAACCGCCAAAAACGAAAACCACGTTTCCATGTATATTACACGTTGCAAAAGTAGGTAAAAAATCAATATGAACAACTCTTTTTTTGATTTTTTTTTATTTATTCATATCTTTTTGTTTTTCATTTTTTTACAGAAGCCAATGGCGGTATGCCATAATGTTTTCACGGCCACAGGCGTATCCGCACCGTCCTATTTTTCGCACGGAATTGCGTTGGATCATACTTTTTTCAAACCAAAATGCCGTTCATCGCACCAGCGTCACATTGCCTTTGAGCAAATTTTTTGTATGCCCCTTGCAGTGCACCTCCAGATAGTAGACATACACGCCCTGCTCGCAAGGCTTTCCGCGATATGTGCCGTCCCAACCGCGGAGCTGGTTGTCTGTCTCGAACATCTTTTCGCCCCAACGGTCGTAAATGGCGAAATGCAGGCTCTCGACCCAGTCGCCCCGCACATACAGCACATCGTTAACGCCGTCACCGTTGGGAGAGAATGTGTTGGGGACAAAAACATAGGGGTGTTCACAATATATGTGTATCACGCGGATGCGCACCGTATCGGACTGCCTGCAGCCGAAGATATCCTCCACCGTAACCGTGAAGGTGGTGGTGTCTTCAGGCACAGCCTTCACATGAGTCCCCTGTGCGGGTGTGAGACAATCCGCAGGGCTCCACCGGTAGGTGAACCCAGGACCCAGCTCGGTCGCATACAGGTCAACGGTTTCATTCGCATAGATAAGGTATCGGTCCGCCCATGCCTGCACCGGTGTCGGGAAGGTGTTGGAATCGTCCACAAAATAGTTTATGGAATACTGGCAGCCATTGGCATCGGTCACCTCCAGCAGCCCCGCACCGTAGCACAACCCACGGACAGCGGCGGTGCTGTCGCCGGAGCTCCAATGGTAGCTGTATGGGGGTGTTCCGCCTGAAATGAAAGAGGTCGCCTCCGCAGTGCAGATCTCCTTGCATGGCACCTTTGACACCTTCAGCTCACCCTCAAGGGAATCCTGCTGTTTCAGGAACAGGGTGGTGTCGAACACACATCCGTTGGCATCCACACAGCGCAAACGGTGGTTTCCAGAAGCAAGGCCGCTACAGGTCTGGCTGCCCTGTTGTCCGTCCCAGAAATAGAGGTACGGCGGCCTGCCACCCTTCATCCAAACAGTAATCTGTCCGTTCTGCTGACCGTAACATAATGGGGGTATGCAATCCACGCTGTCCATCAGCAGCGAGTCTGGCTCACGCACCTCGGGGAAGAGGCTGCGGCGGCAATATCTGGCATCTGTCACAACAACCCCGTACACGCCCGCACACAAGCCTTTCAGTTCCGCCTGCGTCTGGCCGGTCAGCCAATGGTACTGGAGTGGCGGCACGCCTGATGCAGTAATCTGTATGGCACCGTCGCAGCGGCCATGGCACAATATGTCCGTCACCTGTGCCTGCGCCTTCATGTCGGAAGTGTCCCTGATTTCAACCGTCACCGTGTCGGTGCACTGGTAGGCATCCTCCACAAAAAAGCGGTAGGTTCCGGGGCAGAGGCTGTCCGCACGCAATGAGGTGTCCCCGTGGAACCATCCGTATTGGTAGGGCGGCACACCGCCATTTACGGACATTTCAATGAAACCGGCACACCGTATGCCGCAAGGCACAAGCGTTTGCGAGTCAGTAACCGTGGCCGCCAAAGGCGCAGGCTCCGAAACAACAATCTCCTTTTCCGCCGCACAACCGGCCGCATCCTCCAGCCTCAGCCGGTATGATCCTGGTGCAAGGCCTGTCAGATGCGCCCCGCTGCCGACAGCAGGCGTCCAGATGTAGCGGAACGGAGGCTGGCCGGAGAAGGTACGGACAAGTATCTCCCCGTTCCGTTCCCCGTGACATCGCACAGGGGTCACTTTGGTCTCCACTATGAGCGAATCCACAGTAATATACATGGTGTCGCGGCTTGAGCATCCGAACTCGCTGACCACCAGCAACGACAAGGGGCCGGAAGCCTCAGCGACGAGACAGATGCTGTCGCTGTGCGCACCGGAAAGGATTTCACCTGGCGAATCCTCCCATGTGAACCAGCACAGACCGGTATCCCCCTGCTGACGCACATTTGCCGCCACACAAAGTGTGTCGCCGAAACATATCCTCCGGTCGGCAGGGAGCTCCACCTCAAGCAAAGAGGAGGTTACCCGCACACTGTCCACCATGACGCACTTTCCTGTCGAGGCACGTAGGTAATATGTGCCCTCGAACCATGCGTCAAGCATCAGTTCGGGGTTTGACGGATCGTCATTCAGGTCAAAATAGAAATTCGGGGAGGTCGACCAATGGTATTCCTGCGCCTCGCTTGACTTAGGCTTCAGTCGCAGGCTGTCGCCGGCACACAAGGTCACATCGGGACCCATCTCCAGCGAAACGGTTGACACCTTGACCCGTACCCGCAAAGTGTCGGTACAAACCCCATCGGAAATCAGCAGGTAATAGGTGCGCGACACCGTGTCGGAGGCAATCGGGTTGGAAATGATTGTACTGCTCAACCCGTCCGAAGGATACCATTGGTATGTGATATTGGACGAAGAGGCCGGCTGCAGGCCGATCTGGATAAAATCGCCCTTGCAGATGGAATTGTCCGGCAATGTGTCGAAGGTGCTTGAAAGCACCACCAGATCCCGCTCAAGAGTGTCATGCAGGTTACAGCTGGCAGAATCGCTGACCACAAGACGAACCCGGTAGGTGCCGGAACGGCGGTATTCATGTTTGGGGGATTTTTCCGTAGAGCTGGTGCCGTCACCGAAATCCCAGAAATAGGAGGTTGTGACCGAATCCACCATGCGTGAGGTGTTTTTGCAATGGATGGTGTCCGGCGCGCATATCACATTGGGGATGGAGAAGTCGGCCACCACCTCGCGGATGTTGAAGTCTATCTTCACCACGCCCAAATTGCAGTTCATGCTGTTGTTACGCGGGCCAACCACACCGCGTGTGACCGGAAGGTCGTTGTTGCCGCCGCAGCTTGCGCAGATGGCCTGGTAGATGACCCCCTTCCGGTCAAAGCGGCTGGTGCCGCCGTCCACATGCTCCGCCGAACGGCTGCCCCCGAAAAATGTGCCGTAAATCATGTTGGAGGCATCCGCATTCAGGCTCAGAAAGTAGAAGTCGTTGTTGTCGGTAATGAAACGCATGGCATCCGAAGAAACCGGAAGGCCGCGGGTGCCGCAATTGGTGTTGCCGACATGGTTGTTCACATTCGGGGAGCCCCATCCCGAAAAATAGACCTGATGGCAAAGGTCGACCATCAATGCGGTCGGTGAGAGGTCCGGTCCCTTGCGTCCCGTCCCGAAGGCGGTGGACCAGACCAGCTTGTCCAGCCCCGGGTGCATCTTGGCCAGCACCTGCCCGCCATTGGAGACCGACCACTTGGCGTTATAGACCCAGGCACTGCCGGAGGCATCGGTCAGCCCCATCACATACACATAGCCGCTCTGGTCCATCTTGATCAGGTAGGTTTGGTCGAAACCGCTCTTGCCGAAATAGGTCAGCGCCTTGATCTGGTTCCCGTTTGTTGAAATCCAGGCGATGTAGCCGTCGCTTTCGCCGCCCCCGTAGGAGGTCTGCAGCACCCCTCTTGTGACAGGAAGGTTGCGTGAACGGGTTCCTCCGCAGACATATATGTTGTTGTCATTGTCCAGCACCATGCTGTAGGCCGCGTCCGCACTGTCCCCGCCGATGTAGGAGCACCATATAAGGTGGCGAAGGTCATAGCTGAACTTGGCGATGCAGCCGTCCTGCCCCCCGCCGCCGTATTTCTTCTGGAAGGCGGTCGCACTGACCGGGAGGTTCGGGGATGCGGTAGAGGAGACAATATATACGTTGCTGTAGGCATCCACCATGATTTCGCCCCGCACCTCATCGGCATAGTTTTTCCGAAGCGAGACATCGGTGGCCAGCCCGTCGGGGCCGGAGCCGCCGAAATAGGTGGAGGCAAGCAGCTGTCTGCCGTCCGCACTGAACTTGCTGATGGCGATGTCGATGCCGCCCTGATAATGGATGACGTTGGTCAGCACGAAGGTGTCAAGCGGTGTGGACCAGTGGAACAGGGTGTCATAAGCATGGGTGGTCACAGGAAAATCCCTTGATGAGGTGCTGGCCAACAGGTACAGTTCGTCGTTGTCGTTGACCACCAGGCTGTGCGGCACCTCGCTTTTCCTTCCGCCCAGATAGGTGGAGAAGAGCACGGAATCCCCCTTGGAGGAGAATTTCATGATGGCGATGTCGCTGGAACCGCCGCCGTAATTACGCTGGTAGGCACCCAAGGAGACCGGATAGCCGTTGGTGAAAACGGAGCCGCCGCCATACATGTTCCCGTGCCGGTCGTAGGTGGCGGTGTAGCCCCAGTTGTCAGCATAGGAACCGGTATAGGAACAGAACACCAGCACCGGGTCGATGACTAACGGCAACGAGGGGTCATAGTCCCCCAACCGGAAACGCACAGTTGTCCCCTTGCGCTCGTATCGGCACGCCACCTCCTGCCGTCCGCCCTCCGCTGTGGGCTGGTAGGCATACGGTCGCAGCTCCACCGCCTCATGCTCCCCGATGCGCACCACCACATTCCCGCTGCGCACCGTCACACGGTCGGCTCCCTCATAACGCATGGAAATCTGATCCGGACTGGCGTGCGGCGCTATCCGGAAGGCATATTTGTAGGAGGACTTTTCCAAATAATAGAGCAGATCGACACCTTTGTAGAGCTGTTCATAACACAGGGTGTCGAAAAGCGGCACACCTGCGGCCCAACGTTTCGGATCGTTGCCAAGATAATAATTATGGTATTCGCGGTGCCGTCCGAGACCGCGCACCCGCACATCCGGCAGGCAGCCTGCAAAACGCACGCGGTAGGCATACATGTCAACCATGTGGCGGACCGGATCCTGCGAAGGGCCGGAGAACTTGCGCCCCATAATCTCCTCCACCTGCTCGCGGTTCTGCATGACAAAAGTGACGGCATCCCTCTCAAAAAAAAGGGCGCCGCCGCGATATTCGGACTTGAAGCGCACACAATCCTCCCACTGCCCCCTGTTTTCAACAAACAACGGACCGCCGGAATGCGACAGCGTGTCATGTCCGGCAACATGACAGACAGAGGCTGCCAGCAGGAAGCCGGAGAGCAGCTGTCTCCACATCCGGAGGAATCCCCTATGCACAACCGTCATAAAAGGTGTCATGTCGCGACTGTTTTTTATAATCGAATTGAATAATAATGAATTTGCAAAAATAGTCAAAATAGGGACACCAAACACACATCCGACGCTTTTTTTCATCAACAAAATACAATTTACGGCCAAAACCGGCGTTATTGCCTGATAGATTTGAATCCTTATGTCATGAAAGCACTATTACTCGCCGCAGGGCTCGGCACACGGCTCCGCCCGCTGACCGACGACCGCCCAAAAGCCTTGGTCGCAGTGGGCGGACAGACCCTATTGGAGCGCAACATCCGATTCCTGAAAAGCGAAGGGGTTTCGGAAATCATTGTTAACATCCACCATTTCGGGGAGCAGATTGTCAGCTTTGTCCGGCAGCATGACTTCGGCCTGCCCGTCCGCATATCGGACGAGCGTGACCTGCTGCGCGACACAGGCGGGGCAATCCGGCACGCCGCACCTTTTTTCTCCGGCGAGGAGGATTTTCTGGTCTACAATGTGGATGTGCTCAGCGACATCTGCCTGAAAAACCTATATGACGCACACAAAAAGCAGCGGAATTTAGCCACCATGGCCGTCCGGCACCGGCAGAGCGAACGGCAGCTGCTTTTCGGCAGTGACCTGCGTCTTGTTGGCCGCTACAGCCCCGATGACGCGGCCGCAAGGGAACCGGGCATGCACATCGCCGCATTCAGCGGCATACACCTGCTCTCCACCCGCATCTTCAACATGCTGCCGGAAGAGGAGCGGTTCCCGATACTTCCCATCTATCTCGAACTGACAAGGAATGAGGGCATCCGCGGCTTTTTCCATGACGACAGCGGATGGATGGACATGGGCCGTCCGGAACATATCGCGGCCTGGGAGACGCAACACAAACAATAACAGCAATTCAACAAAAAAAACACATAAACAGCAAGCCATGCGTATCAGACTTTTACTTTCCGCAACACTGCTCACACTTTTTTCCGCACTTGCATGCGCACAGGACGACAGCGCCCGCTACGCCATGTACTGGGTGCAGTTCACCAACAAGTACCAGTCCCCCTATTCCGTGGAGCGTCCGGAGGAGTTCCTCTCCGCGGCGGCCATCGAAAGGCGTCAGCGCGCTGGAATCCCAATTACACAGGAGGATCTGCCGGTAAATCCGGAATATGTGAAACGGGTGCAGGCTCTGGATCCCAACCTGCGGGTGAGGAACCGCTCCCGCTGGCTGAACGGCATAACCGTCTATAGCGACAAACCGGGCATCCGGGAGGAGATACAGGCGCTGCCATGCGTGCTGCTATGCGAGCGGACCGCCATCCTGAAACGGCCTGAACCGGACAGCATTGCCTATGAATACATGCCGTTCCCTCCCAAATTCGGACACATCTACCCCGATGCGGGCTACGGACGGGCCGACACCCAGCTGCGGCTGAACAACGCCCAATGGCTGCACCGCATGGGATACCGCGGCGAGGGCATCCGGATGGCGGTGCTTGACGGAGGGTTCCAGAACGCGGACAGCATCCGCCACCTCCGCCATCTGCGTGAATCGGGGAGGGTAAAGGCGGTGCGGAATTTCGCCCAGCCCTACGCCGACCCCTTCCGTGACGGAAGGCATGGCACCTACGTGCTCAGCTGCATCGCCTCCTACCTGCCGGGCGAACTTGTCGGCAGCGCACCTGAGGCGGACATATACCTTGCCCAGACCGAAGACAACCGCTTTGAGGCCATGGTGGAGGAGGACAACTGGATAGCCGGCATGGAGTGGGCTGACAGCCTCGGCTGCGACATGGTCTCCGCCTCGCTCAGCTACTTCATCTTCGACGACAGCACGACAAGCCACACTTACGCACAGACCGACGGCAGGAGCGCACGTGTGAGCAAGGTGGCCGCAATAGCGGCGTCAAAGGGGATATTGCTCTGCACCAGCGCGGGCAACCAGGGTGCCGGAAAATGGAAGTTTGTCGGGTTCCCCTCCGACGGGCTCCATGTCTTCACCGTGGGAGCCGTCGCGCCCAACGGGAGGAGCGCCCCCTTCTCCTCCAAAGGACCCACCGCCGACGGCCGTGTCAAGCCGGACGGCTGCGCCGTGGGCTGGGGAACATGGGTTGGTGCGCCCTGGGGCAAAACCATACAGAGCAGCGGCACCTCCTTCTCCACCCCGCTGATGGCCGGAATGATCGCATGCCTCCGGCAGGCCTTTCCCGACGCCACCGTGGACGAACTTATCGACGCCCTGCACCGCAGCGGCAGCAACTACACCGCCCCGGATTCCTCCTACGGCTACGGGATCCCCGACATGCTAAAAACATATAACATATTAAAAAACAAAGATGCAGACACCTCCGTCATCCGTGTGTTTTTACCCAGCCATACCGCCACCGACAGCATCTTCACCTTTTATATCCAGGTGAAATCACGCAGTTTTCTCTGCATAGAAGGCAGTATGGAGGAAACCAACCCCATGATACTTAGGATGAGTATACAGCGTCCCATCAAAAAATGCAAACCGGGACTCTACCGCGTGGAAATGAAAACACCAGTTTTAGCGTCCGAAGAAGATTGGAAATTAATGAACCTCCGTTTTTACACCCAAGCTGCAAAAAAAACGAAAGGCGAAAAGTATCCTCATTACGACCCCCAGTCCGCCTGTACCGCATACGTCATCGGCATAGAAAAGGTGCCTCCTCTCTTCCGTCAGGAAGCGACGGCACCTGTCTGTGACAAACAAATAACGCTGAACTTCTCCAAACTAAGCCCGCCAACAAGAGTGAGGGGGGATAGGCTGCCGTAAACATCAGGCACCAATCATCGCCACAAACTCCGCCTCGCCCAGGATGGGAATGCCGAGTTGCCGCGCCTTCTCCAGCTTGGCGGGGCCCATATTCTCCCCGGCCACCACATAATCAGTTTTTGCACTGACGGAGGAGAGCAGCTGCCCGCCATACTCCTCCACCATCCGCTCCAGCTCCTTGCGCCGCTGCGGCGTGCCGAAACTGCCGCTCACCACGAACCGCTTCCCCTGCAGCACGTCTGACCGCACCGCCTCACCGGCGATTTCCAGCTGCAGCCCCTGCATGGAGAGCATGTAGATGTTCTGCAGATTTTCAGGATCCTCAAAAAAGCGGACGATGCTCTCGGCCATCACCTGACCGACATCCTCCACCGCCGTCAGCTCCTCCACCGTGGCCCTTTCAATGGCCGCAAGGGAGCGGAAATGGCGTGCAATCTTCTTGGCTGAGGTCTCCCCCACATAGCGGATGCCCAAGGCGAACAGCACCCTTTCGAACGGAACCTCCCTTGACTTGGCAATGCCCTCCAGCAGGTTCCGCACCGTCTTGTCGCGGAAGCCGACCACGCGGTCGCCCTCCTTGGAGGTGTATGTCTTCTCTAATCCAAGCAGCTGGTCATAGGTAAGGCCGTACAGGTCGGCAGGCCGGACAATCAGGCCGGACTCCACCAGCAGATCCACCCTACCTTCCCCCAGACCGTCTATGTTCATCGCCTTCCGGCTGATGAAATGCTCGATGCGACCCCTGATCTGCGGCGGGCAATGGAGCGAATTTGGGCAGTAATGCGCCGCCTCGTCCTCCGCCCTCACCAGCGGCGTGCCGCATGCCGGACAACGGGTCACAAATCCGACCGGGCGGCTCTCCGGCTTGCGCTCCGACATATCCACCCCGACAATCTTCGGGATAATCTCGCCCCCCTTCTCCACATAGACGGTGTCGCCCTCGTGCAGATCGAGCTGCGCAATCACATCGGCGTTGTGCAGGGTCGCCCGTTTTACCGTTGTCCCGGCCAGCTGGACCGGCTGCAGGTTTGCCACCGGCGTTATTATGCCGGTCCGGCCCACCTGGTAGCTGACACCCAGCAGCGGAGTGGCGACCCGCTCCGCCTTGAACTTGTAGGCGATGGCCCAGCGCGGCGACTTTGCCGTGGCACCCAGCCGAACCTGATCCTCCAGACTGTTCACCTTCAAGACAATCCCATCTATGTCGAAAGGCAGCTCACGCCTTTTCACATCCCACTCGCGGATAAAGGCGGACACCTCCCCGATGCCATGGCAGAGCCGCGCATAATCCCCCACCTTGAACTGCCAGCGGCGCAGGCAGTCGATACTTTCGGCATGGGTCCTGACATTTTCCACCGGTGTGTTCAGGAAATAGATGAAGGCGTCGAGCGAGCGGCGGGCCACCTCGGACGAATCCTGCAACTTCAGGCTACCGCCGGTGGCGTTCCGCGGATTGGCGAAAAGGGTGTCGCCGGCATCCTCCCGCTCCGCATTCAACCGCTGGAAGGCGGCATGCGGCATCAGGATCTCACCGCGGACCTCAAGCCTCGGCGGCACATCAGCACCGGAAATCTTCAACGGGATGGAGCGCACCGTCCGCACATTGGCAGTAATGTTGTCCCCCTGCACGCCGTCGCCCCGCGTGGCGGCCTGCACCAAAACACCGTCCTCGTAAATCAGGCTGACCGAAATACCGTCGTATTTCAGTTCGCAGACGTAATCTGTCACGCTCACACCCAGCGCGGCGCACACACGGCTGTCAAAAGCTGCCAGCTCCTCCTCGCTGTAGGTGTTGCCCAGCGAAAGCATGGGCTGCGCATGGCGCACATGGGCAAAATTCTTTGTCACGCCGCCACCCACCCGCAATGTGGGGCTGTCCGGCTGCCGGTATTGCGGATTGGCATTCTCCAGCTCCTGCAGTTCGCGCAGCTTCTGGTCAAACTCGTAGTCCGATATTTCCGGATTATCAAGCACATAATACTTGTAATTGTGTCCGTTAAGTTCGTCGGTCAGCGCTTTTATGCGGCTTTCGGTCTCATTCATGATTTTTGATTTCAGTTGGTGAACACAAAAAATAAAACGTGGATTTTGCGCTTTTGGTATGTGTCCTGAAAAAAACAGCCGTAAAAATGTGCCGCCGCATCTGATTTTTTTATACCTTTGCACATTCAATTATTTTGCGACCACAGCATGAACAAAACACAAAAGACACTGGTTTCCTTGACAAAATCAGCCCTTTTCGGCAACGACACCCGATGGGGGGAACCATTGGCAGCCAAGGAATATGAAAAACTGTACCGTTGTGCCAAACTGAACGGAGTGCTTGCCTTGTGCCTGGACGGCATCCAGCATCTGCCCGACTCCCAACAACCGGAAAAGGAGCTGAAAATGTCATGGATTGCCAATGTGGCCGCCATAGAGAAACGGTACGAACAGAAAAAACAGGCGCTGGATTTGCTGTTGGAGACGTTCCGTCCGGACAACATCCCCTGCATGATTTTCAAAGGATTTAGCATCAGCAGACTATACCCGAAGCCGAACCACCGCGAATTCGGCGATCTGGACATCTATCTCTACAAGGACTACATGAAAGGGAACACGGCGCTCCGGAAGAGAGGCATCAATGTGCACACCGGGAACCACCATCACGCACAGTGCCGTGTCAACGGTATTCTGGTCGAGAACCACGCCGCATTCCTGCACAACAGCAACTCCACCTTTGAGAAAGAGCTGGAACAGGCGGCCCAGAAGGTACGGGAGGAAAACAGTGAGAGCCCCCTTTTCCTTCCCCCGCTGCATCACGCAGCCTACATTGCCCACCACGCATCGCAACACTTCTTCTGCAACGACTGCAACATTCGGCTGCGCACAATCTGCGACTGGGCGGTCATCCTGCAGGGAGAGGGCAGCGAATGGCAATACAACGACCTTAAGAGGCTGCTGCGTCACACACGCGAAAGCAACATGGCCGACATGCTCACCACCATCTGCCACCGCTGGTACGGCAATGTCCCACGTGAGACCCGGAAACAGCTTGCCACTTTTTCTGAAAGGACCATACGGTTGTTTGTCAAAAGCATATTTGCAAAAAAATACCAGCGGAAGGACGAGAAACGGAAATGGGTCCGCTACCTCGGACACATCTACAAGCAGATCCGGTTCAAACCGCTCCGCCGCAGCCTGAGCAAAAGATAAAACCACAGCCATGCGCATAGACCCGTCATACACATTGCATAATGTCGCCGGAGAGCACATAGTCCTGATTCAGGATGACAAGGAGAACAAGATGCTCTCCCTGAACCCCACAGCTGTCTTTTTATGGGAACAGCTGAAAGGAAAAGAATTCACTTTGGAAGAGGCAGCCGGCCTGCTGACCGACAACTACGAGGTCGGAACGGAACAGGCCACCGCCGACGCAAAAAAATGGACCGACGAACTGCATGCACTCGGAATCATACGTTGAAATCGGAGGAATGACCGTCCGTCTTACGGGAGAGGAGGGGCTGGAACAGACTGCCGGATCCGGTGCATTCAAGCCTTTTCTTACGGAACCGCGCCGATGCGACGCCACTATTTCATTGGACACAGAGCTGCCAATGGCACCATTTCACACATTGCACGAGTTTGATTTCCAGACAAGCGCAAGATGCAGTTTCGGCAGGGACGGGAATTCGTTCCATTTTGTCATGCAAAATTCGGACGGCAGGAGCCTCCGTCTCCGCCACACCATTGGCGGCGATGTTGAAGTCAGCCGCTGCACTGACCGGCAAATGCTCCATTTCGCCTTATGGATGGCCTTCAACCTTATAGGCTGCCCACGCGGATGCCTGTCGATACACTCCTCGTGCATCGTTTACAGGGATGGGGCAATACTTTTTCTTGGGGAATCAGGTACCGGCAAAAGCACACAGAGCCGGCTGTGGCACGAATGTCATCCGGAAGCCATGCTGCTCAACGATGACGGTCCTTTCCTTGCGCCCTGCAATGGCCGCTACGAAGTTTACGGCTCGCCATGGAGCGGAAAGACCCCATGCTACCGCAACCTCCACTACCCAATCCATGCCATAGTCCGGGTGGTGCAGGCTCCCTTCAACCGGATTACAGTACCATCAAACCTGCAAAAAATCGGCGCCATCCTGCCATCGCTTCCCCCCGCGCTCTCAAGAGACCACGGAATGCAGTCCCACATGCTTTCCATGGTGTCACGGCTGATTGGAGAGATTCCGGTCCTGCAATTGGATTGTCTGCCGGACGCAGGTGCCGTTGAGGCCTTACATGACAAACTTTTCCCGTCATGAGCGAAATTGTCCTGCCAAACCGTTTTTTTTTCGAGGATGTATGCGAACGTATCAGGATAAAACGGTCGGTCCGCATCCGCGTTGTCGGCAGAAGCATGGAGCCGTTCCTGAAAAACGGCAAGGATTTCATCACCATCAGCGCATTACCGACCAGATACCGTTTCAAAAAAGGTGACGTGCTGCTGTTCGTATACGGCGGCCAGTATGTCGTGCACCGTCTGCACAGGATGCACGGAAAGACCCTGTACATGAAAGGTGACCATCAGAACCGGTGGGAAATAATCCATCCGGATGATGTCAGAGGATGGGTCAGCTGCGTGCAATACTCCAACGGCATGAGGGTGCATGCCCGCTCCATTTTATGGAAAATGCTTACGCTTCGCAGCCGAATTAACCGGATGCGGAAAAATTTAAATCATAAAATCAAAAGGATTTCAGGACTTTAACAGGCCATCCTCCATATAGAGGGTGCGGTCGGCCATCTCCGACAAATCAGGATTATGCGTCACGATGACGAAGGTCTGCTGCAACTGGTCACGCAACTTCAGGAACAACTGGTGCAGTTCCCGTGCATTCTCCGTGTCAAGGTTTCCGGAGGGTTCGTCCGCCAGCACCACCGAAGGATGGTTTATAAGCGCACGCGCCACCGCAATACGCTGCTGCTCCCCACCGGAGAGTTCGTGCGGTTTGTGCTGCGCCCTCTCCGTCAGACGGAACATCTCCAGCAGCCCCATCGCCTCCTTTTCCGCCTCCCTGCGCGGACGGCCCGCAATCCATGCCGGCAGGCAGATGTTCTCAAGCGCGGTGAATTCCGGCAGCAGATGGTGGAACTGGAAAATGAACCCTATATGCCGGTTGCGGAAGGCGGCGAGCCGTTTCGCGTTCATGGCGAACAGATCCTCACCATCCATCAGCACGCGGCCGGAGTCCGGAACATCCAGCGTGCCCATTATGTGCAGCAGCGTGGACTTGCCCGCACCGGAGGCACCCATCAGGCAGAGCACCTCCGCCCTGCCCACCGACAGCGAGATGCCCTTCAGCACCTCCAGATTCCCATACGATTTGCGAATATCATCTACCTGTATCATGACAATAAGAATTTCATGGTATCGACTCCGTTGGCATACTGTCCGAGCGCAGGATACTGCGACATGCCCGGCGGCACAGTCTCCACGCCCTCACCCTGCAGACGCGAGACCACGCACTGCACCTCCGGCCCGGACAGCTGCGGCCACACATCAGCCAGATTATTGTAAAAGGCATAATGTGTAACCCCGATTGGTGAGCTTATGGCACCGTTTTCCTTGAACATGCAGATGCCCTGGTCTAAGAAGGGTATGCTGTTGATCAGGTGAACCGTCTTCTGGTATTCAAGGTTGTTCAGGTAGGAATGGTGGAATGCCAGTTGCGGCCTGAAATCGTCCAGAGCGGCAAACAGCGGGGCGAAATCGTAGCCCTGCGGCACGAAGATTTTGGAGATGTTGCGGCAGCCCATGCCGAAATAGAGGCAGATGTCCTTCGCCAGGCCGTGCAGCTCCGCCTCCGACTCACTGCCGTCCAGTATCGCCACGCCGTTGCAGTGGCCGCGGATGATGTGCGGCAGTTTGCCGAAATAGTATTCAAAGTAGCGGGAGGAATTGTCGCTGCCGGTGGCGATCACCGCATCCACTCCGCCCCAAGGCCCCTGCACCAGTTCCGCCTGACGCGCCGCCTCCGGACTGATGATTTCCAGCAGTTCGAACAGCAGCGGCCAGAGCCGCGTGTCGTGCGAGGACATTTTACCCACAAAACGGTCACCGGCCATAAAGACGCAAAGGAAGTCGTGGAAAGCCACCAGCGGTATGTTCCCCGCCATGATGACCCCGACCCGACGTCCGCCGGCATGTGCCTCCAGCGCAGGACGGTATGGTTCCAGCCAGCGTTCCAGAGCATGGCCGTCCTCCCCGAGAATCATCCGCGAAAGGGCCGAAGCTGCCTCGCGCACAAACTCCGGGATGAACCAGGAATGGTGGAAATGCTCGCGCATGACCGCACCGTCCCACTTTTCAAGCCAGGCTGCAATCTGCGGATTGGCCTCGTTTTTCGCGCTGCCGTCCAGCCACTTGGCCACTTCCCGCATCACCTTTATCCGTTCTTCCAGACGCATTTTCCGTTATTTTTTATCAAGCTGCAAAAATACGAAAAATCCCGATATGAACGGTGAAGCGGAACTGTCTGATTTTATTATTGGAAATTATCAGGCATACATTTCTGTTATGTGTGAAAATTTTTATGCATCCATGTGGTAAACGAATTGGATTTTTGCGGATATTTGCAAAAAATTTTAAATATGAAAAAAAATGCATTTTTGACTGGAAACTATAAATTATAATCCATGTGTAGAGTTACTGTAGATGTTGATCAGGAAGTTCTTATGGAAATAGACCCGACACTAGGCGATGCCGCCGCCTTGCGCAGATGGGTGCAGGATCTGGTAAACCACCGCACCCGTGAACTTGTTGCCGAAGATTCTGCGATGATGGATCTTGAAACAATGCGCGAAAACCTGCATCAGATGGTTAGGGATGTATATTCGCATGCATGACAGCATACAGTAAGCCCTTACTTTATTGTGACCGTAAAATCGGGCGCATAGAATTCACCGACATCACTCCGCACCTTGATGTCCGAAATAATCATCTGCGTTCCCGGCGAGGCCTCACGTATGGCAACATTCACTTTTTCAGGGAAACGTGGAGCATCTACAATCATGTGTGACAAAGGTTTCCCATCCCCTTTGTCAAAAGCAACTTTATAGCTAATAACCTTCCAAAGCAAATCGGACTTGGATTCCTTGGGAGACATGGCTACAATCAGCGGATTGGCGAGTATGACATCCTTCGGCCTGCTACCTCCATAAATGCCGGCACCAATGCAGGCGACAGGGCGCAGGTCCTGAAAAGTCAGTACATGTTCCGATGCCGAAACACATTCAACCGAATCCACCTCTGTACCAGTTCCCATCTGGTTATCACTGCCGTTACGATTACATGATGCCAACAGAACGGCACCCACTATTAACAAGACCAATTTCTTTTTCATCGCTCAATTATTTTTAATTTCAACTATTAATTTAGGATACTATTCAATGAACAATTAAGATTTCACAGATCATCCATAGCGGCACTGCGCACCTTCTCGGAGTTGGCCTTGTCAGAATATCGTAGACAAACCATTCCTTTTGACCCATAATCGCTTCCAACAAGTGTAAGTTCAATATCCCCCAATTCGGTAGTAAACGTGGTGTACCATACATATTTCCCTTCACTCAAAGCATTCATAACAAGACCATTATGATAATCCCCAATATATCCTGTAAACTCCTCTTTTGAATCCGAAGGTTTTCCATACTTTTCGGTCAACATGGCTTTGAGTGTTTCATAATCGTTTAGTAGCGATGCCCATGTTTCCCTTTCAGGAAACAAAACCGAAATGCGGCTGACCACATCACAGTTCTTCAATGTGGAAACACCGATAACACATCCTTTGTATCCGGCAAAATCACCGGACAAGATGGATACACCGTCCTGGCTGCCTTCATAACTGAAACCGGCCTGTTTCATGGCATTGGTGTAAGACTGCAAGGTGCCGTCAATCGGAACGCCCTTGAATTTCAAATGGTTTTGTTGTGAAAACGCTGTGCCTGCAATGACGAAGCAGGTGAGAAAAAAAACCAATTTTTTCATAATTAAAATTACTATTAATTTATAATTCAGTTAAAACCTACGTCTTTTTACAAATTTATATCCATTATAATAATATCGTGATGAACTCTGTCTAACGCGTTGCTTCTGAATTAGACTTTCTCCAAAACGAAGTACGTCACTCACATATTGAGGCAAATGTTTTACCAAATCATTACGGTCATAACATATCGCATAAAGTTGTTTCTCAATTGTGAAACCTTTAACATTATATCTCCCTGTCACAACAAGGTTGCATAGTAGCATCTGCAAAGCACTTACATAACGCCGTTGCAATACCGGATTTAGAGATTCATAGCTTGATTGGTATTCTTTAATAAACCTATACAAACGACTATCGTCTTTTGACAACAAACGATAACCCGTTGAAAACAGACAATAAGTTATTGCGTGAAAGAGATGCAGGCAACTTTCATCATCTGAGTGTTTGATGATAAAACTGATAATACTTTCCTGACTACGAATTTCAGCTGCCTTTGTCAGCACTTTTTCATCTCCTTGCGGGTTGTTTATCCAATAACGGCAATCGGGACGGTTAAGCAAGAAATCTGTCAAAACATCCTTATCTATCGCTTCTACATCTCTGAACAATGAACTGACATCAATCTCAACACAGGCGATATGCCGCTCTTGGATTTTCCGAGCTTTTTCATCATCAACAGCATGACTGTAGAATATCTCCACCCATAGTGTTTGTTCATTACCATGTTCATCCATATATTTGCATAGGCAATCCGGTTGCAGGTCATCTTGTGCACATTCCTGAACCACCTCCGTGAAACTTTGCCTTTTTTGTTGCAAAGAACAATATTTCCCTTCATATAAAGGCAACATCAAAGCCTTGTTTTCCTCTATTATTGCTTTGGACAACAAATGCAACTGGCTTTCATACGCCCCTTTACATTCCGCAACCGAATAGTGCTGAAAATGGTGACGTTGCACATTGCCCTTATGCGCTTCCAATTTACTGCCGCATTCAGGACAAACACAATTACAATCCAATCCTCTTGGAACATCTTCAATATAACGAGGTTCTCCAGTTATTTTATCTTTTCCGTATGTAATAAGATGCATATAATTCTTTTTTAAGGGTTTTAAATCTCTTTTTGCGAGTTTGGAATCAAATCAAGATGGGCATCCAAAACTATAGCAATGCGGGAAAGAATATCAACGCCGGTTGAATATTTCCCCTGTTCAATACGAGAAAGATTGGCAGCATCAATGCCTGTGAGAAGTGCCAAATCCCTTGCTTCCATTTTTTTTGACTCACGAAGTTCCCGAATGCGTTTCCCAATACGCACACGTTCCCTTTGCCTGTTTCCAAAATCCATCCCCATAGAGGGCACAGCGTTGAGAATAAACTCCCGGCTTATCCGATTACACATGTTTTCCTTATCATCGGAAAAATTCCGGTCAAAGATAAACTCAATCAAATGAAGCACATATTTTTTGTACTCATCACTGTCATACTTTGCAAGGTCGGACATGATTCTGAAAATTTCACCATCAGATGTCTGAACTTCGACAAAATGATTGTCGAGAATCTGAGCTCTTGACCGTGTCTCGGTCTCCATGAATTTACGTAAATTCCTATCCATAAAACATTTGCCGCATTTAAAGTGTTGCCGCCACTTTTAAATTAAACATGATGCAAAAGTACAAAAAAATTCAATTGGTATATTTGCCAATTGAATTTTTTTGGATTTTCATTCGCAAAAGACACGGCGTCCCGCATCCGCCTGCGTCACTTTATTGTAACCGTAAAATCGGGCGCATATAATTCTCCGGCAGCACTCCGGACCTTGATGTCAGAAATTTCAAATCTTGTTCCTTTGGGGGCGTTTTGGATTTTACGGACTATATTCTCAGGGAAACGGGGACCCTTGACCATAATGGGAGCTTCCTCCACATCACCCTTGTAAAAGGTAATTTTATAGGACATTACCTTCCAAAGCAACTCAAAATCAAATTCTTTAGGGGTCTGGGGGACAATCAGCGGATTGGCGAGTATGACATCCTTCGGCCTGCTACCTCCATAAATGCCGGCACCAATGCAGGCGACAGGGGCAGGAACCTGTCTTACACGGAAGTCCATTTCTCTAATCGGCAGGACAGTTCCGTCTTCCATCACCGTTGAAACGACGATTTTTACAGTTTGGTCAACCAGTTCCAGCGGCACCGAAACCTCATAGCGGCCTTCACCTAAAGCGTTGGCCGTACACCCGCCCCAATCAATATACAGATTTTCAGCAGGAACAGATGAACTGACAGTTACCGGATTTGGAACACCCGCATACAATATGTTCATTTTGTCGGCGGAAACCGCAGCCATTGCCGTCAGTTCCTGCTGGCAGTAGCCTTTTGCACCAATGCCCATAACCATTGCGACCGCCGCAACAACCGTAAGGAAACTCCATTGTCTTCTACCCGCAGGTTCTGATTTTACAAGTTTTGTTTTCATAATCGTATGTTTTAAATTATGTGTTTTTTTCAAATGCAAAATTACAAATAAAAACACAAACTTTTGATGATTCCGTTAATTTTTTTCAAAATAATCAGGAAAGTGCCCCACAAAAAAATAAATCGCGGCAAAGCGGGGAATCCCTTCCGGATTTTGATTATCTTTGCATTTTGGAATTTTCATAGGGAATTATGCGGAGATTGCTTTTGGTTTTTATCGGTTTCCTTTTGATTGGCAGCCCTTTATACGGGCAAAGGAAAGAAATTTTCCGTGCCTTTGAGGATTCCATAATCCATCTGCACCATGAAATCCTGAACGAACGGAACGCCGTAATCCGATACCAGAAGAACGAAAAGCTGCTCAAGCGTGTGGAGGATGCCCTCAAACTGCGCAACTCCATCAACTACGGCTTCGACTCCGTCAAAACCATCTCAATCCTCACCTCCCCTGACAAGAAGGTGCGCGTGGTCACATGGTTCCTGATTGCGGAGAGCGGCACCCACGAGCATTTCGGCTTCGTGCAGGCCTACAGCAGCGAGGAGGGCCATTATGTTGTGTATCCGCTGACCGACTGCTGGCAGAGGATCATCAACCCCACCACGCAGGTGCTGACACCAGAATCATGGTTCGGAGCGCTCTACACCCAGATAATCCAGACAAAGGACGAGGACAAGACCTATTACACCCTGCTGGGCTGGAACGGCGGCAACGTGTTTTCCCAATACAAGGTGATAGAAGTGCTTACGCTCCATCATGACAAGCCGGTGTTCGGCGCCAACATCTTCCGGAACTATGCCAAACGCACCACGCGTGTCGTTTTCCAGTTCGCGCCGGTCGGACGCCTGAACCTCTCATACGAGAAGCAGTCCGTCACACAAAAACGTGAGAAGAAGAGGAAAAAGGGCAAAAACAAGAAAAACGACACCAGCGGGCCTGACACGCTGCAGGTGCAGATGATCATCTTCGACCGGCTGGTACCCATGGACGAGCACCTTCAGAAACTGCCGCAATACTATGTTGGCGAATCGAGCCTGAACGACGCATTCATCCAACAGAACGGCAAATGGTATTTCAGACCGGATGTGATAGGGCGCAACCCCGACAGGGAATACCCTGCCTATGAACGGAAAACGCAGATTTTCTACAAGCCCGCCAAACGTCAGCCGGCACCAAAAGCACAACCATGAGCCGCTACGGACGCACTCTGGCCGGCACAGCCGCCAAAATCGGCCTGCTTGTCCTGCTGTACAGCCTGACGCGCCTGATTTTCCTTGGCTGCTACCTCACCCATTTTCCGGAAGCGGATTTTTCGCATTTTCTGGCGGGAATGCGCTTCGACCTCTCAGCCATTGCATACATTAACCTGCCATGGATAGTGCTGCTTCTTCTGCCCTTCCCCCTTTTCCAGCGGAAAGGCTGGCAGATTGGCTGCAACATTTTCTTCGTGGCGGCCAACAGCGTCGCGCTGCTCGCCAACTGCATCGACACGGCATACTTCCCATACGTCTCAAAGCGGCTCACCGCCGACATCTTCAGTTACCTCGGCCATGCCGGTTTCGATTTCCGGCTGTTGTTGCCTTTATTTCTGAAACAGTTCTGGTGGCTTGCCATCCTATGGGCGGCCATGACCGCGCTGCTGGCGTGGTGCGCGATGCGGCTCCGACGCTATTCGGAGAAGGCTGAACCGGAAACCGGGTTCAGGCTGAAAAAGGCCGCTCTGCGGACAGGCGGATATGCCGCCGCACTGCTGATTGCGCTCACCATGATGCGCGGAGGCTGGCAGCTACGTCCGGTTGCCGTAGTAAGTGCTGGGGAATATGCGACCCCGCAATACATGCCGCTGGTGCTGAACAGCCCCTTCACACTGCTGCGCACCATCGGCAAGGAGACCATCCCGCCTTTCAACTGGTTCCCCGACCTTGACGCGGCGGAGCAGTGCTATTCGCCGCTGCACACCGCATACGCACCGCCCGCTACCGCGCATCCGCCAGTCAAAAATGTGGTGATAATCGTATTGGAGGGGGTTTCGCAGGAGCTGTTCGCCTTTTACCATCCGGATGAGCCGGACTATCCGCAGTACTGTCCCTTCCTTGACAGCATCGCCGCACACTCCTGGGCCTTCAACGGCATCGCAAACGGACGGCGCACCATGGAGGGAATCCCGGCAATTGTATGCGGCATTCCCACCCTGATGGAACACGCCTACATCGAAACGCCGTTTGTCCAGAACAAGATATGCAGCCCGGTGGAGCTGCTGCGCCGCAGCGGCTTCCGCACCTGCTTTTTCCACGGGGCGGAGAACGGCAGCATGAATTTTGAAAGCTTCTGCCACGCCATCGGCTACCAGGACTATTTCGGCCTGGACCAATATCCGAATCCGGAGGATCACGACGGCAGCTGGGGAATCCCTGACCGCAGTTTCCTGCGCTTCATGGCATGCAAGCTGCACGAGATGCGGCAGCCATTTTTCGCCACTGTAATGACACTCAGTTCGCACCACCCGTTCAAAGTGCCGGACGATGCGGATGGGAGGACCTTCCGCAAGGGCAGCCACCCCATGCACACTGTAAGCGGCTACACCGATTTCGCCCTGCAGGAGTTTTTCCGGCAATTGTCGCAGGAGCCGTGGTACGACAGCACCCTTTTCATCATCACCGCCGACCATGCCTACGAAGGCAGCGACGCCTTCACACGCAACCCATACGGAAACTTCCTCATCCCCATACTCTTCTACCACCCTGCGGCGGACACCGCCTTCTACAATCAGGACTTTATGCAGCAGACCGACCTGATGCCGAGCCTCTTTGCCTACCTTGCCCTACAGAGGCCGATGTGCTGCTTCGGACAGAACATATTCGAACCGAAGCATATCCCCGTGGCATTCAACCGCCATTCCGGCGTATATCAGCTTTTCTACCGCCGCACCCTGCTGCAGTACGACGGGGATAATGTGGTCGGATTCTACCTTCTTGAAAATGACAGGATGCTCAAGCACAACCTTAAAGAGGAAAACCGTCCGGAACAGGACACCGCGCTCCGACAGCTGCAGGGCATCCTGCAGTCCTACAGCGGACGTATGCGCAACAACCAACTGACACCGCCATGAACGAAGAGGAACGCCAGCTGTTTTTGAAGAACCTGCCGGAAAAGAGCGGGGTATATCGCTACTACAACGAGGAGGGGCAGATAATATATGTGGGGAAGGCCAAGAACCTCAAACGGCGTGTCGGCTCCTATTTCAACAAGGTGCCGGACAGCCCTAAGACACGCCTGCTTGTCAGCAAGATACGCGACATACGTTTCACCGTCACCGACAGCGAATACGATGCCCTGCTGTTAGAGAACAACCTGATAAAGAAATACAAGCCACGGTACAACATCATGCTCAAGGATGACAAGACCTACCCGTGGATTTGTGTGAAGAACGAGCCGTTCCCACGGATTTTCCCCACGCGGAAGCGGCTGAATGACGGCTCACGCTACTTCGGTCCCTACTCATCCGTCAGGACGATGAACCTGCTGCTGGAAATACTGCGCGGGCTATACCCCTTCCGCTCCTGCACGCTCTCCCTGACCGGGGAGAACATCGCAAAAGGGAAGTTCCGCCCCTGCCTTGACTACCATATAAAAAAATGCAAGGCTCCCTGCAAGGGGTTGCAGACGGAGGAGGAATACAGGGAGAATGTCCGCCACGCGGTACGGATTATCGAGGGGGACACCCGCACGGTGCTGAAGGAGATGCGGGCGGAAATGATGCGGCTCGCCGCAGACTGGGAGTTTGAAAAGGCACAGGAGACAAAGCAGAAGATAGAGCTGCTGGAGCATTATCAGGCAAAATCGACCGTGGTGAACCCAAACATCCACGACACCACCGTCTTCGGTTTTACAGAAGATGGGGAGAGCGCATTTGTCAGCTACTTCAAGGTTATGAACGGCGCAATAATCCAGACACAGAACCTGGAGGTGCGCAAACGCATCGAGGAGCGCAAGGAGGATCTGCTGGCGATGGCGGTCGTCGAGCTGCGCACCCGTGCGGACGACCACACTAAGGAGATTCTGCTGCCGTTCCCTGTACAGACAGGTTTCAACGAAGCGAAGACACTGGTGCCCAAGGCGGGTGACAAATTCCAGCTGCTGCAGCTGGCACAACGCAACGCACTCGCCTTCATGCAGGACCGGCACAACCGGCAAGAGCTGCTGGAATCGGGACGCACCGGCAGCCGGCTGATGCAGGAGATGAAAAAGGAGCTGATGCTGCCAAAAGAGCCGCACCACATCGAATGTTTCGACAATTCCAACCTGCTGGGCCAGTACGCCGTCGGCGCGATGGTCTGCTTCCGCAACGGCAAGCCCTCAAAAAAGGAATACCGGATCTTCAACATCAAAACCGTCCATCAGGCCGATGACTACGCCACCATGAAGGAGGTGCTGACCCGCCGCTACACGCGGCTGCAGGAGGAGGGCAAGCCGCTGCCCGACCTGATTCTGGTGGATGGTGGCAAGGGGCAGATTTCAGCGGCCATGGAAGCGCTGACAGCCATGGGCATCGCCGACAAGGTCAGCCTGCTGGGGTTGGCGGAGCGGTTAGAGGACATATACCGTCCCAACGACCCCGTGCCGCTCTGTGTCGATAAGAAATCCGAGACGCAGCGCGTGCTGCAGCACCTCCGCGACGAAGCGCACCGCTTCGGCATCACACGATACCGCAAACTGCACGGCAAAGGTCTGGTCAATACCGAACTGACCGTCATCCAGGGCATCGGCAAGGAGACCGCCGACAAGCTGCTGCGCACCTTCCATTCGGTCAACGGGGTGAAGAAGGCGGAGCTTTCCGCGCTGGAAGAGGCCATCGGCCCCGCCAAGGGCAAGAGTGTCTGGCAGTATTTTCACACACCGGAATTATAGGGACGCGTCCATGTCGTTTTTTCCACGCCCAAGGCAATAATCCGCCATTACCTGCGTTATGGCAGATATGGAAAAGGCAAAAGGCACCGTACTCAAATCCACCGGCAACGAATACACCGTCCGCACAGCGGACGGCAGGCAGGTTATGTGCAAGCTGCGCGGGCAGTTCCGCCTGCGCGGCATCAAATCGACCAACCCAATTGCGGTGGGCGACCATGTGCTGTTCCTGCCTGACAGCGGCCAGGGTTACGGCAGCATCACGGAAATAGAGCCACGGAAGAACTTCATCTCCCGCAAATCCATCAATCTCTCGAAAATAACCCATGTGCTGGCCGCCAACATCGACCGCCTCTTCCTGATTGTCTGCCCCTGCAGGCCACGCACCCCCATCGGCTTCATCGACCGCTTCCTGACCGCAGCGGAGGCCTTCCGCATCGACAGCACGTTAGTCTTCAACAAAACCGACCTTTATGACGAAACCAACCGGCAGGAGGCTGCAAGGCTGCAGGAGATATACCGGAAAATAGGATACCGCTGCCTCTCCGTCTCCGCCGTCACCGGCGAGGGGCTGGAGGAGCTGAAAAGCTGCATGAAGGGCAAGGTTTCGCTGATGGGCGGACAGTCCGGCGTGGGAAAATCCACCCTCATAAACGCCATCAGCCCGGGGCTGGAACTGAAGACCAGCCCGATTTCGGACAGCTACGAAAAGGGCAGGCACACCACCACCTTCGCCGAGATGTTCCCGTTAGCCTTCGGCGGCGACATCATTGACACGCCCGGCATCAAGGAGTTCGGGCTCATCCAATATGAGAAGGAGGAGGTTGGGCACTATTTTCCGGAGATGCTTGCACTGCTTGACCAATGCCGCTTCAGCAACTGCACACATACACATGAGCCCGGCTGCGCAGTCAAGGAGGCGGTGGAACGCGGGGATATCGCCCCCTCCCGCTACCGCAACTATATCTCCATAATCGAAAACGAAGATTTGAACCTGAAGGACTGGATGCTCGAATAGAGCTCCCCTCCTTGCACGAAAACAGAAACGCCATGATCCGCAAACCGAACTGCAAAATCAACCTCGGACTCTATGTCACCGGAAAACGTCCGGACGGCTACCACAACCTGGAGACCGTATTCCTTCCCATACCGCTCTGTGACGAACTGGAGATGGAGCCAGCAGACGAATTTTTCTTCCGGCAGGAGGGCATCCAGCTTGACAGCGGCACGGAAGGCAACTTGTGTGTAAAGGCCTACCGGATGCTGCAACAGGATTTTCCGCAGATCGGCAACCTCCGCATCAGGCTGCACAAGCGCATCCCCTTCGGCGCGGGTCTTGGCGGCGGATCGTCCGATGCCGCCGAATCGCTCATCCTGCTCAACCGGCTTTTCCGGCTGGGACTTTCCGACGCGCAGCTGGAATCCTATGCCGCACGGTTAGGCAGCGACTGCCCCTTTTTCATAACCAACCGCCCCGCCTTCGCAACCGGACGCGGGGAGCTGCTGGAACCGCTGCCTCCTTTGGATTTAGGCGGCTACAATATGCTGCTGCTGAAACCGGACGATGCGGTCTCTACCGCCGAGGCCTACCGCAACATCACGCCTGCCCCCGCCCCCACCGACCTGCGCAAAGCGGTGCTGCAGCCGATGGAATCATGGAGAAATATTATCCACAATCAGTTTGAGGACAGCGTTTTTCCGCAACACCCGGCAATCCGTGCCTGCAAGGAGCAACTTTACCGCGAAGGGGCGCTCTACGCCTCCATGACCGGCAGTGGCTCCTGCGTCTATGGATTCTTCCCCAAAGGTCGCACGCCCGACATCAAAGGGGCATACCTGATCCATCTCGCCTGATTCGGGTAACAGCGCGTGCATGCATGCACCGTCACATCGGCGCCTCGCTGAAAGACCTTGGAAAAAAATGCTTCGCCTTATCGCGGATGGAGATGAAGGCGGAGGAGATGACTATTCACACCATATTGCTATTTTTTTCATTTTCCCAAACAATATTTCCAACTGTAATCCGTTTCAAAAATAAAATTTGAATTTCTTACAAAAACACACTACAATGAACAGAATTTCATTCAAAGGCATCATCATCATCGTTGTCGTTGTATGCGCGGCCATTCTGGGGCTGATGTTCGGAATGCCGCTCTACAACGTCTGGCAGCAGGAGATGACCGGCAAGGCGGAATTCTCCCGTGCGGAGCAGAACCGTAAGATCAAAGTGGAGGAGGCCAAGGCGGAGAAGGAGAGCGCAATTTTCCGCGCAGAGGCTGAAATCGAGCGTGCCAAGGGCGTGGCCAAAGCCAACGAAATCATCGGCGGCAGCCTGAAGGACAACCGCGAATACCTGATATACCTCTGGATTCAGGCGTTGAACGACGAGACCAACTCCATCATCTACGTGCCTACCGAATCGAACGTGCCCATTCTGGAGGCGGACCGCTTCAGCCTCCTGCAAAACCGTAAAAGTAACTAAAACCTGAAAGCACTACCCTATATGGCTAAAACAAAAAGCATCTATTACTGCCAGAACTGCGGCGCCCAATCCGCCACATGGATGGGACGCTGCCGCCAATGCGGCGAATGGAACACCTTTGTGGAGGAGATTGTCGCACCGGCTGCCGGAACAGCCACCGCAAAAACCGTCACACAGAGCAGACCCGTTCCGTTAAATGAGATTCAAATTGAAACGGACACACACCGTCTGGTTACAAGCATCGGCGAACTGAACCGAGTGTTAGGCGGCGGCATCGTCCCGGGATCGCTCATCCTGCTTGGCGGTGAGCCTGGCATAGGCAAATCCACCCTGCTTCTGCAGCTGGCTCTATCGCTTCCACAACACCGGAAGGTGCTGTATGTCTCCGGGGAGGAGAGCGAACTTCAGCTGAAGATGCGCGCCGACCGGCTGCCGGAGACCAACGCCAACTGCTACATCGTCAACGAGAACAACACCCAGGCCATCCTGCAGCATCTGGAACAGGTGAAACCGGACCTGGTCATCATCGACTCCATCCAGACCATGCAGACCAACGCGCTGGAATCCTCAGCAGGCTCCGTCTCGCAAATCCGTGAGACCACCGCAGAACTGCAACGATATGCCAAAACAACCGCCACCCCCATCTTTCTGGTGGGTCACATCACCAAGGACGGCACTCTGGCCGGCCCGAAGATACTGGAGCACATTGTGGATGTGGTGCTGCAGTTCGAAGGGGAGCGGAACTACGGATACCGGATTGTCCGCGCCATCAAGAACCGGTTCGGAAGCATTTCGGAAATCGGCATCTTTGAAATGACCTCCGCCGGGCTGCGCGAAGTTCTGAACCCGTCGGAAATGCTGATTTCGAACCACAGCGAGGATGCCAACGGCATCGCCATCGCGGCGGCGGTGGAGGGGTTGCGCCCCTTCCTGATAGAGACCCAGGCATTAGTAAGCCCCGCCGTATATGGCACGCCCCAGCGCTCCGCCAACGGATTCGACACACGGCGGCTCGGCATGCTGCTGGCCGTACTGGAGAAACGCTGCGGCATGAAACTGATGGCAAAGGACGTTTTCCTTAACATCGCCGGAGGCCTGCGTCCCGACGACCCCGCCACCGACTTGGCTATCATCGCCGCCATCCTCTCCTCCCACTTCGACATCCCCATTGACGGCAAGACCTGCTTCGCCGCCGAAATCGGACTTTCAGGCGAAGTGCGTCCCGTCAGCCGCGTGGAGCAGCGCATCCATGAGGCAGAAAAATTAGGATACAGACGGATATTCATCTCCTCATATAACGGCAAGGAGACCACAGCACACCGCATCAGCGTGGTGAGAATCGCAAAGATAGACGAACTGCTGCCCGCGCTTTTCGCGAACAGCTGAATGGACTAATACAGCTCCTTCACCTCCTGGTGCAGCAACGCCAATGCCTCATCGGTCGGCTCGTTCTTCACCGACACGGTCATTTCCAGAATGCGTGAGGCCAGTTGGGTTCCTGGGGCGTCGTCCGCCAGAGAGCCGGCAGCCAGGTGCAGGACCTTCGCCGTCTCCTCCCGCGCACGCTTCACTGCCTCCCATAATGCGGAGGAGATATAGACCTGCTGGGAAAGGTTATGTTCAAATTCGTTCCTGATGGAGGTCATCAGGAAGGCATGGTACTGGGCAACCGTGCGGTCGCCCGGCATTTCGCGCAGCAGCAGGCTCTCCGGCCGTATGCGCTCCAGCAGCAGGGCAACCCGCTCATAGGCCTGCAGGCGGATGGGAGCCACAGCGGATGAGGCCTCCCTCTTCTTCTCCAACACTATTTTCTTCAATTCCTTTTCGTTGCTTAGCCGAAGCATCCAATAGCTGGTCAGCCCGACCACGGCGGCAACCGCCACCATACCTATGACAACTGTCAAAAAACTCATTTCGCTGTTATTTAATAAATGTACTTAAATTCGTTGACAAAGTGAAGAAATTCGGGACAGATGCGGTGTTGTAATGCACCCGGGCATACTGCACATTGAACTTCCGGATGTGCAGGGTGACACCGTAGGCAAGTCCGGCCGCACCAGGTTTGTTGTAAAGACGCATCTCGCGCCGCATGTCATAATTGTAGGAAAACTGCAGGGACAACACCTTGGCCGGTTCCAGCTCCAAACCGAGGATGAAGTGGCGGAAGGCATTGTCCACAAAGCGCTCCACGCCTGACTTTTGCTTCATCTCACCAGAAACCACATCATACTCCAGATAAGGGTCGGTCGGGTCGTCAAAGCGCAGGTTCCACTGCGTAAGATGATGGAACACAAAATGGAAACGCGCCGGCAGATGCTCCAACCTGCGGGATATGGCCAGCTGCAAATCAAATGGAAGCGGTTCGCGCTCATCGTCATACCGGATGAACTGCGCCCCGATGTTGGTCGCCATCAGGCTCATGCTGAAGTCTTTATCATCGTTGTAATAGGATGCGGCCGCATCAACTGCAAGTCCGGCGGAGAAATAGGTCTCATAATAGGACAAAATCCCCTTCACATTCATCCCCATAGAAACCTTTCCAGGAACAATCTCACGCCCGAACCCGGCAGTCAGCACGTAGTCACCAGCGGAAAAGGTGCCGGTCTCGTTCTCATAGATGTCGTAACCGTCAAAGCGTCCATAGGAGATGGCATGCACCCCGAACCGGAAGGTGCCGGCATCCCAGCTGCGGATGTAGTCAGCATTGCCGTAAAAGGCATTGGAAAAGAAGTCCACACACTGAAGGGAGAGGCTCCGGTCCAGATCCGGACGCAGAAGCGAGGGATTACCCACCGCCAAGGTGGGATCCGCATCCCGCACGGAAAGCAGTTTTCCGCCCAAGGCAGCCTGACGTCCTGCAGTCGGCACCGCCAGAAAATTGAAGACTGTGGTGCCGCCTGTCTGCGCCGCCATCCAAAACGGGAGAACAAATAAGATTCCGAGCAACAATAGTTTTCGCATCAGCTGCCAGCTATTTTCCCAACAATTCCTGCACCTTCTGCCGTAGTTCGTTGCCGCGCAACCCCTTGGCCACAATCTTCCCTTCTCGGTCAATCAGCACCGTAAAGGGAATACCCGTAACATTGTACTGTTGGGCTGCAGCGCACTGCCAACGTTTCAGGTCGCTGACCTGTGTCCAATAAAGCCCGTCCTTGTGTATGGCATCCATCCAGCTTGTGCGGTCTCCATCGAGCGAAACACCAAGTATTTCAAACCCTTTGTCGTGAAAATCCTTGTAAAGCCTGACCATATTCGGATTCTCCTGCCTGCATGGACGGCACCATGAGGCCCAAAAATCCACCACCACAACCTTCCCACGGAAGGAGGAGAGCGCCACATTCACCTTGTTGGTGTCCGGAAGCGTGAAATCCGGTGCCACTGCACCAACCGACAAAAATTTGGATGCGGAGATTTCCTTGTTGCGATGATTTATATACTCATCGTTCGGATACTTGCGCAACAAACGTGCAAAGACCGTGTCGAACACCACTGGGGCCTGTTCGTATTTCATGTAATCCATCAACGCCGCAGTTGCGTAGTTGTCGGCATTATCCCAGCAGAGTTTCGCCAACATGGAGCCGCGCCTGTTTTCCAGCTCCTGCATTTTTTTCTGGATATCGGGATCCGGCTTCTCCTGATGCGCACGAACCATGCTGTCCTTTTGCTGCTCCAGCTTCACCATCATCTGCTGGAATTGCAGGAAGAGATCGTTTTCCGGAGAATTCTTCACGGACGTGATCATGCCGTTTGAGGCATCAATCCCCAATTCAATCTGCCTGTCCGGCACCAGCACGCAAAGCACATTCTTCCCATTGGAAAAATGCACAATGTAATATCCAATCTCCACCGGATTGTAATAGAACTTGAACACCCCCTTTTCCACGGCGGCCTTCTCCAACGCGGCCTTCTGCCGTCCGAGAGCGTCATACAGCTCCACGCTGTCCTGCACCGAATAATTGGCCACAATCCCCTTGAACATGACCTTCTTTCCTGCGCACTGCACATTCAGGAAGGAGGCGCCAAGCAGCAGCACCATCCAAAATCTGACAATGATATTCTTTTTCATGCTGTCATTAATTTTACTTTAAACAATACTACGGTAACAAAGAACGGATTTTCGACTCCAGTTCCTCACCCTCCAAACGGCGTGCCACAATGCGCCCATCGCGGTCAATCAGGACCAGCGTAGGAATCCAATGGATGTTATAGGCCTTCGCGACCGGACACTCCCAACGCTGCAGCGAACTTAACTGCGTCCATTGCAGGGAATCGGTCTGCACTCCGGAATACCAGCGTTCGCGGTCATTGTCTAAGGAGACACCGACTATTTCAAGACCTTTGTCATGGTATTTCCTGTACAGATAACGCATGTACGGGCTGGCGCGGCGGCAGTCGGGACACCATGACGCCCAGAAGTCGAGCAGCACCACCTTCCCCTTGTAGGATGAAAGTGAGACCTGTTTTCCATAGAGGTCGGAAAGTGTGAAATCCGGAGCGGTATTGCCCGGCGCAAGCCGCTGGGATTTCTGCAGCTGCTCCCACTTATGCGCCAGAAAGGCATCCTTACGGTATTTTTTGCACAACGGCGTCAGCACCGTCTCGTAAGTGGAGGCATAAAAGTCGGCATCCAAATACTCCAACAGGGCCGCGGAGGCATAATTTTCAGGATTGGCCTCACACAACGACACCACAGCCGCAAGCCGTTCCTTCTCCAATTCGGACATCTGCTGCTGGAAATTCGGATTCTCCTTTTTCTGATGGGCCTCCATCAGCGTTTTTTTCCGCACGTCCAGATCTATCAGCCGCTGCTGGTAGTTCAGCAGCAGAGTGTTCTCATCGGAATTGGCAGTCTTCAGCAACATGCCGGTACGTGCATCGATGGTCAGGTATACCGTCTGGCCGGGACGCAGCACGCAGAGCACACTTTTGGCGTTTTCAAACTGCAAGGTGTAGCAGCCTATGGCCTTCGGACGGTATTGGAACGAAAAATTGCCGTCGGCATCCACTGCCGAAACCTCCAGCGGAGCCTGCCTGTCACCGCTCATTGCAAAATAAAGTGAGACCTGATGTGTGTGCGGGCCGTTTTCAAGCACACCGACCAGACATTCCTTCGCCTGAGACGGCAACAGCCACCCTACAATGAACATCATGGCCAAACCGATTGTCACAACGTAATGCTTCATCATTTCTATTCTATTTATTTGTTTTTTACTTGTATTTGTTTGACAATAAAACTGATTTCTCGTCCAAATCCAATTTGGTGAGCGTGGCGGCATCCTCCTCATAGCTCTTGTGGTAGGCATATTTGCGCCACTTCTCAAGCACGGAAGCCATATCCTCCGGCAGAGGACTGTCGAAAAACATCTGCTCTCCGTTCCCCGGATGTGTGAATCCCAAGCACTTGGCATGCAACGCCTGTCTTGGAAGCATTTCAAAGCAATTGTGCACGAACTGCTTGTATTTGGAAAAAATGGTGCCTTTCAGAATCCGGCTCCCGCCATACAACGCATCGTTGAAGAGCGGATGGCCGATAAAGCGCATGTGGGCGCGGATCTGGTGGGTGCGCCCCGTCTCAAGCCGGCATTCCACCAGTGTGACATAGCCGAAACGCTCCAACACCTTCCAATGGGTGACAGCATGCTTGCCCAGACCGGGCTCCGCACAAACCTCCACCATGCGGCGGTCACGGATGTTGCGGGCAAGATTGGCGTCTACCGTCCCCTCATCCGCATCAAAATCGCCCCACACAAGAGCCTGATAGCGCCGGTTGATGTTATGATAGAAGAAATCATGCGCAAGCCTGGCCTGCGCCATCTCATTCTTGGCCACCAGCAGCACACCCGAAGTGTCCTTGTCTATACGATGGACAAGATAAGGGTTGCGTTCAGGACGCACATCGTCAGGACGGTTCCCGAGATACCACGAGAGCGCGTTTACAAGTGTGCCGGAATAGTTTCCGTAAGCGGGATGCACCACCATACCGGCCCGTTTGTTCACAACAATCACATCATCATCCTCGTACATAATGTCCACCGGAATATCCTCCGGAACGATTTCGCTATCACGGGGAGGCTCTGCCATCACAACGGAAACCACATCCTTGGGGCGTACCGGATAGTTTGGCTTTACAGGCTTGTCGTTCACCAGGATGTTGTCGGCACGGAGCGCCTGCTGGATTTTGTTGCGGGAGACATTCCGGATGCGTGCGCACAGGAAACGGTCTATACGCAACGGCTCCTGTCCGGGATCCACCTCCACACGGTAATGCTCATACAGCTCCTCTCCCTCCTCTGGGGCGGAACCCTGCACCTCCTGCACACCGTCCGTCTCCGCCGGCTCCTCCGCCGCTGACATCACATGCTCTTCTTCCATTCCTTTTTTAAAAATCCGTTTTTAATTTATGGCAAACGCAACTTTTGTCGGTTTATTGTCCGGTTTTGTCCGGTTATTACAGCACCTTCCCCAAATCCTGCAGATATTCCGCCTCGTAAATCCGTGTGACCACCTTTTTCGTGTAGAGCGGGAAGTCGGCCTTCATTATCCAGTCGTAATAGTTACGCTCCCTGCGGAAGACCTCGCGCACCGGCTCGCCCTTGTGCTTGCCGAAGGCAAACACCTCCTGGTCCTTGTTGTTCCAGATGATGTGGCCGGCCAGATCAACGTTGTGGCCGGCATTGGAGAAGAAGGCCAGCTTGCTGATGTCGTTCACCACAGGATAACACTCCACCTCGTTGGCATCCACATAGGGGACGCCCTGATAGCGGTCCAGCTGGGACTCCAGCACCTCCAGAGTGGCACGGGCGTCCGCCTCGGCACTGTGGGCGTTCTCCAGCGGCTTGCCGCAATAGAACTTGTAGGCGGCCACCAGTGTGCGCGGTTCCATCTTATGGAAAATGTTCTGGACATCAATAATCCTTATGCCGCGCAAATCAAAATCCATATCGTTCCGCAGAAACTCCTCAACCAACAGCGGCACATCAAACTTCAGCAGGTTATAACCGGCGAGGTCGCAGTTTTTCAGGAAATCGCGAATCTCACCCGCACACTGTGCAAAGGTCGGCTTGTCAGCCACATCCTTGTCATAGATGCCATGTATCTTGGAAACCTCCTCCGGAATGTGCATGCCGGGATTGACCAACAGGGTCTTTATCTCCTCCGACTGGTCCGGATGAAGCTTCACCATACTTATTTCCACAATTTTGTCCTTCCCGACATTGACACCTGTCGTTTCAAGATCGAAAAAGACCAACGGACGTTCCAATTTAAGTTTCATTTGTTTTATGTTTTATTGTTCAGTAAGTTTGTTTCAACACCATTTGCAGCGACTTCGGGGCAACCTCCACATCCACCCGCTGCCGCATCCCGGCAAAATCACCGTCCAGATGGGTGAACAACGGTTTGGTGTCGGCAGCCTCAACGCTGAAATTTTTCATTTCATAGACACTGACATATTTTTTCATCCTCTCCAGCTTGCCGGAAAAAAGGAACAGCAGGACGCGGGGCAGAGCATAAAGCGGCGGCTTTCGCACCACCGTCACATCGACCAGCCCGTCCTGCACCGAGGCCTCAGGCGATATTTTCACGTCGAACCCCCATTGTGACGAGTTTGCGAACGAGACCAGCAGGGCCTCGAACTCGGCTGTGCGTCCCTCACCTGTCAGGCGGTATGTGCGGGGGCGGTACCGGAAATAGCTTGAAAGGATTATCCGGAAATATGGGAAGAAGCCGCGACGTCTGACATGGCTGTACCTTTCCGCCACAAAAGCGTCAAAACCGACGCCTGCAATGCTGGCATAGGTCATTCCGTCCAAGTTTACGGTGTCGATCTTTTCCTCATGGTCACGGTTAAGCAGCAGCACCGCCCGCTTCAGATTGAACGGCAGGTGCATGTGGTGCGCCAGCCCGTTGCCGGAACCGGTCGGAAAAACGGCAAGCGCAGTCTCCGTCCCGGCCAGCGAACGGACAACCTCATTCAGCGTGCCGTCCCCACCGACCGAAACCACAACCGAGACCCCCTCGCTGACAGCCTGCGCAGCCAGTTCAGCCGCATGCCCGCTACGTTCGGTGTAGCGGATGTCATAATCGAACTTCTCCCTGTCCAGAAAACGCTCCACCCGCTGCGGCACACGCCTGTAGCGGCCCGTGCCGGATTTGGGATTGATGATGAAAAGTATGCGCTTCTTCATTCGGACAGTTCTTTCAAATGTTTTCTGATACAAGTTGCAAAAATAATCAAAAAGCGAATACCAACCCGCCATATTGGAAAATATATCCGCTTTTTTTTCGTTGTCAGGACATGAAACAGGAGAACGGACACCGCAACAGAGGGCGGAACATGGAGATGGAGATCCTTTTTGAGGACCGGTACATATTGGTTGTCAATAAGCCGGAGGGGCTGCTGACCAATTCGCCCGACCCAAGGAGGGAGAGTGCACAGACCATGCTGAACGGCTACCTGGAACAGACACACCAGCGGTGCCGCGCCCACACGATCCACAGGCTGGACCGCGAAACATCCGGACTGCTGCTGTTCGCAAAGGAGAAGCGTATCGCCCTGCAGTTTGAGGAGGACTGGAAGCAACGGGTGTACGACCGCCGCTACATGGCAATAGTGCACGGAAAGATGACGGAGCCGGAAGGCACCGTCTCATCATGGCTGAAGGACAACAAAATGTATTACACCTACTCCAGCCCATACGACAACGGGGGCAAGTTTGCTGTAACACATTTCCGCACCATCCATGCAGGGGAGGAATATTCCCTTGTGGAACTTAAACTTGATACAGGACGCAAGAACCAGATCCGCGTCCACATGCGGGACATCGGTTTTCCGGTGGCCGGAGACAGGAAATATGGGGACGGCAGCGACCCGTTGGGACGGCTCTGCCTGCATGCCTACCGGCTCTGCTTCCACCATCCCGTGACAGGGAAGGAGCTCCGCTTTGAAACCAAAGTGCCTTTCTCCTGCCCCTGACACGCAACAATGTCAGGAATCAGCGCGGCATCTTCACCAACGCCGCAGCCCCAAGTATGGCGACATCGTTGGCGTTCAGTTCGGAGACACGTATCTGCGTCTTCCCCTTGAACGAGACATAAAGGTGTTCGTGGAAGGATTTCTCCAACGGCTCCATCAAGATTTTTCCGGCCTGGACAGGCCCGCCCATCAGGAAGACCGCCTCGGGCGAGGTTGCTGCAACCGCATTTGCCGCCGCTATCCCCAGCAGGAATCCCGTACGTTCAAAAGCCTTGAGCGCGACCTCATCTCCCGCATAGGCAGCATCCGCAATCAGCTTGGTGTCAAGCCCTCGCAGGGGTATATTCGCCAATTTTCCGGTATAACAGGTGACCCAACGGCGCAATTCGTCGAATGTCTGGCAGATGCCTCGTGCGGAGGCATATTCTTCCAGACAGCCGCGACGTCCGCAGGTGCAAAGCCGTCCCTCCGGAACAAGGATGGCATGTCCCAGCTCCCCGGCGCAGCCTGTGAAGCCGTGCACAAGCTTCCCGTCCACAATGACCCCGCTGCCGACACCTGTGCCCAGGGTGAACATGATAATGTCCTTCATCCCCTTGGCACCGCCATAAATAAGCTCGCCGTAGGCTGCGGCGTTGGCATCGTTGGAGAGCATGACCGGCACATTGATGTACTGCCGTATCATTTCGCTCAACGGTATTATCCCCTTGAATTTCAGATTGGGCGCATGTTCGATGCATGATGTGTGGAAATTGCCGTTAGGGGCGCCGATGCCGATACCCTCCGCCTCGGCATCAAGTTCGCCGAGAGCGGCAAGCAGCGCCTCCGCCAAATCCTTAACATAAACCGCAACATCATCATAACCGGCCATTTTCAGACGTCCGCGCCGTACAATGTTACCTTCGGCATCCACAAGGCCGAAATCCGTGTTGGTGCCACCTATGTCGACACCGATACCAAGCTTTTTTTTCATATTTTAGAATTTTTTGATTTTAGAAATTAATACTATTTATTTTCATTTTTATCCACCGCCACCACAACGGCGCGGTCACCTTCCACCCGGAACCTGATCTCCATACCCTCGTACACAAAGCCGTAAACCCGATCCGCATCCTGATGGTATGAGGGGCGCGGATCCTGTG
>CACYHG010000017.1 GCA_902774175.1 uncultured Bacteroidota bacterium | reverse complement strand
CAAATTTTCAATGACCGCTTCCAATTCATTTATCCAATGCTTGAAACATATGTTCGTCGTATCATACAACTGGCAATATCTGCATAGGCACCAGTTCCTGACAAGATGAAATCTTAATCCATCAACACGTTCTTTGTATTTTTTCAACGGCACTGCCATTTCTGTTATCGGATCAATACGGCTAATAGTTTCAGATACCTGCTCATCTATCATTTCTTGAATTGTCCTTATATATCTCATATTTCAAAGATTTTTAATGTTATAACTTAATTATTCTGAATATATTGTGTACCGTCCATATTTATGCCACGTCCCTGACCGTCCGTACTGGTATCTTCGGAATTTTATAGTGTAACGGTTTTAAAACCATTCTTTTCATACGCAAACAAACCCATATTTGAACCGGGTCTTTCAACCCCTTCAAACACAAATGGTATGTCCAAATGTTTTATGTATTGGGAATATGCTTGATTTATTTTGTTTAATGATATTTTTTCTGCAATATATTCTAAACTGCCTGTATTATATAAACAATAAATCCCATCACCATTACTAATAATTGCCGGATCTTGTGTTTGCCCATCAATTGTGAGACATTTTAAGATACATTCCTTAAATTTTTCAAATGGCATCGAATCCGGTTTGGCAACAAAGTATGAACGTTCAACAGCATCTACCAATTCATTTTCTTCGGCATCCCTATAATCACTGCCATTAGGGTTTTCCCTCCAATGACCGACCAATTGGTGAACTCCCATTTCATCAGCATTTAAAATACCACGAAGATTACGATTTCGCATGATGTTTTCTTTTTTCGTCAACGTACTTCTGTATGCAGTAAGTACAGCAAAGTCTTTTTCTTTCATTTGAGACAATAATCTATTAAAGGAGCCCTCAACAATCAAGTTATGATTGCTGCAATTTGTGTATTCATAAACTTTTGCTTTATAAGATTTTGAATACTTACAAAGCAGTGAATTCGAGTAATCTTCAAACGGTAAAAATGAAAAATCCTTCTGTTCTTTCATGAATTCTGAATTTATTTGAATTTGGGAATCATAAAAAACCAATTTTTCTTGAATTATTTGTAGCGATTTTTTCGTTGTTACAGAGTTCTATAATGGCACTTTGCGGGCATCCGGTTTCACCGTGGAGGATGCTGAAGACAGTATACTTCCGGGCAATGTTCTCTATCTGGCCTCCACTGAAACTGTAACGTCCGGCAATGGTGTCGGCATCCATCGCGGACAATTCGGGTATCATTGTCTGCCATATTTTGCTGCGCACCGTGGCATCAGGCTTGTCAAAACGTATCTTGTAGAGGAAGCGGCGCTCAAAGGCACTGTCAAGGTTCTCAGTCAGATTGGTGGTGGCGATAAGGATACCGTCAAGATTTTCCATCTCCTGCAGAATAATGTTCTGGATGGTGTTCTCCATTTTGTCAACGGCATCTTCCGCACCCTGCTTGCGGATGCCGATAATGGCGTCAGCCTCGTTGAAAAGCAGAATGGGCGCCACATCTGATTTCTCCACCAGCGCACGGTAGCGGTCAAAGAGCGCCTTGATGTTCTTCTCGCTTTCGCCGACCCATTTGCTCTTGATCTGCGGAACATCAACCACCATCACCTGACGGCCCGTGCGGCGTGCCAGTTGGTACACAGTCTCGGTCTTTCCCGTTCCGGGACCGCCATGGAAAAGGCAGGTGAATCCCTGACGGAAACCCCGCTGTTTCATCCGTTCGCGAATTTGCTTGTATTGCCCTGCGTCCAACAACGCGGACAATTCGTCAACCTGACGGCTGACACTTTCGCTGTAGAAGAGTTCTTTGGCAGTAATGCTGTCGGACAGCAGCACATCGGCAAGCTTTTCATCGGCGATGTTGATATTGAATTCGCCGAGCAGGTCGCGCTTGGCCTGTTCGGTGAGCTTGTAACAGGTGTTGTCGGCAAGGCCGTTGACGCATTGATGCTCAATCAGCTTTTTTTGCATAAGAGGATGGTCACCACGTTGCAGGAGGTTTTTGGCGTGGTTGAAGACAATTTTGTTGTCAAAGAGGTCTTCGAGCCGATGGAAACGAATGTCGTCATCATTGTCATTGATGAGTTCGTGGCAGAAGAAAAGCAGCAGCAGCACGTCTTCGTCATTGAGGTCGAGGGTTTTGACTTTCTGCGCGAGACCGACTTGTGGGTTATCATCAATCATGGCTTTCATCTCTTCGCGCAGCTCACGTGCGGAAACGGCATCGTCGTGGAGGTCTTCAAACCACATGTTCATATACTCCATCATACCACAGGCGTCCAAATCAGTGTGTTTTGGTAGCTGGTACACCTCATTGTGTTTGAGGGCCTTGATGACTATAGCAGGCACATCAAAAGAGTCTTCATCTTTTACGTCGCGGTAATGTAGCAGGCGGCGGTGAACAAGGGCATCAATGTCGGTACCATAGCTAAGAATACGAATGGTATTGAGATTGAGATAGGATGCCAAATCGTGGAAATAAATGTGATTCGGACCCTTTTCCATGCAGACACAGAAGAGTGCGGCCTGCAACGGGGTGATTCCATAGCTGTCAGCAAGATATGACAGTTCCTCCTTGCACGTTGTGAAGAACCGGTCGTCCAGTTCCGATGCTATGGCATTTGTGGCGACACGCTCGATGGCGGCTAATAAGGTGATTTGTTGGTTGGTTACAGGCATTGTATTTGGATTTGAAAAAAGTTGATGTTTTGGTTTTTGATTGCAATCATATATAACAGATTTCTCACAAAAATTAACCAAAAAACAACCTTTTTTCACCTTCAGAATACTTTTTTTTTTTTTTTTAAAGTTGTACTAAAAGTAAATTTTATTCAGTGATTTTTAGTGTCCTTTTTCAGAGCTGTGGAAATCCGGTTCCAGCTTCGGACATTCCGTCTCGCTCGGATAACATGTCTGCAAAAGGGTATCTTTTACGGGGGGGCAAAAAAAAGGGGACACCCTGCCTGTTGCAAAGTGTCCCATACGTTTTACTGCTTAGCTTTGACAACGGTATAGGCCACAAGGATGAAGATTAGGAGAATGATTCCGTTGATAATCACGTAGGCCGGGGTGTGAAATACCGTGAAAGCGAAAATGAAGTGGCTCACAAGCAGTATGAAGAAGAACACACCGCCCAGAACAGCAGTGTTGGCTGAGGTTCTTCCCTGCTCAAAGCGAACCCCAAGGCAGGTTGCCAAGGGGAAAAACAAACAGACAAACCCGCCAATGGCAAGTATCATCTTTGCATCTTCCAGTTTGCAGACGCTGTAAAGCGCGTAGGCCACCAATGCACTAATGGCGGCGGCAATCAATGTTGGAACGAATTTTACTTTCATAATTATAATGTATCAATCTATTCCCGTTTCAGCTTCGGACAATCCGTCCCATCAGAATAACCTACTCACAAAAGGATATTATTAAAAAGGGGAACTCAATTACCGTTTCACAATTTTCCCGATACCGGATAGGCGTGCGCCGTCCCATGCCCTAATAACATAGACACCGGCGGCGTAGCGGGAGAAATCCAGCACTGTGGTTTCGCCATTGGCCTCGAATGTTCCCAAGACCTTTCCGTACATGTCGGAAACCTGCAGCCGGTTGCAGTTCACACCGCTGACAGTGAACTTCCCGTCCGTAGGGTTGGGATATATTTTTAAAATGGGCAAAGACTTCACCTCTGCGATGCCGGTGGTGACATTGTTGCCGTTCACAAAGCCGCTTTCACCGAAGGAGCAGATACTCTTCACCCTCCAGAAGTAGGTTTCCCCCTGCTGATAGTTGACCTGCAACTGACGTGCGGTGGTCTGCATCTGTTGCACGGTGTCACCCACCCTGCCATATTCGACAACGAATGATTTGGCGTTCTCCCCTCCGCTCCAGCGGAAGGTGATGGTGCCGGCATTCACATTGGCGGAGAGGTTCTCCGGCGCACCGCAGCTTTCCGCATCTGAGTACTGCCATTTCAGGATGGGGAAGCCCTTGTTGATAGCCTTTGTATAATCGGATTTCCAAACAGGTGTGGACAAACCCTGGTTGAGCGTAGCAACAAACGCCGGGTCGCGCATCTCCTCATCGGTCATGCCCTCGCTGCCCGCCTTGAAGTTGTTCTCACCGATGGCATTACTCTGCCCTGTGGCATTGGTGTTGAACCAGCATTTATACATCAGCACTTCATCCGCACCGCCGATGATGGCACCAACAGCCGACCCCTGCGCGGTGACACCGGCTGCCACATAGCTGTTACGTACCGTGGCATGGTTACTGAAACCCACCAGTCCGCCCACATAATTGTTCCCACTGACGGTGCAGGTATTGTAACAGCCTGATATAATGGAGGCTATTCCGGAATCCTGATAACCCACAAGACCGCCGCAGTAGCTTAAAGCATACAACGTGCCACCATTGACATAACAGTCACGCATGGTAGTGTTGGAGGCATAGGCTACCATGCCACCGGTATAATTGCGGCCGCTTGCGGTAATATTGACTAATCCTACCTCATATAGTTTTGCATCCTTGGTATAGCCGAAGAATCCCTGATAAGGCGTGTTGGGATGATCTATATAGAGGTTGGTGATAAGCAGGCCGTTGCCGTCAAAAGTGCCGCAGAACGGATAGTTCGGGTAGATACCTATGGAGGTCATGTTGTTGGGGACATTCTGCGGAAGAACAATATTGTTCATCAGGCGGATGTACTTTCCGGCAAAGGTGTTGCCGCTGTTGCACTGGTCCGCCACCCAGCGGAGCATAGTCGCATCATGGATGTTGATGGTGTCATCGTTCAGTAATGAGATTTCAAAACGTTGAATATCACCATAATAAGCCTCATTCCCAGTAGCCAATGAAAGGGTCACATAAGCCTGATATTCATAGGCAACATTAACAGTAAGACCGTACAGTGCATAGGTAAAATTGATGTTGGTTCCACTGCTTTTGACTGTTGTAAAAGTTGTGTCTCCCACTTTGCGAAAACGAAATCCCTTTTCTGCGACAACCGCATCCCCTACAGACATGTATCCGTTCAATGTGGCAGTGGAGGAGGTCAAATCCGTTGCCGGATTTGTAGTAACACTAATGGACTGTGTTTTGAACCAGCCCCCCTGCCCGTATGTTGTATCACAGCCTGCTGTATGAATATACACTTGATAATAATAATGTGTGGCAGGCCGCAATCCTGATAAAGTGAGAGTAACCGCATTGTTTTTCACAGGACACTGCTTGTATGTACAGACAGTGTCTTCGCTTTTTTTATACATAAAACCTGCGGAAAGCACAGAGTCGTTTTCAATCTGTATAGTGCCTTTTAATGTAGCATGTGACTGTGTGACACTATCTGCATTCAAAGTGGCTACGGTAATTATGATTCTGCTCAACAATGGATAGCCGCCATTTTTATAGGGAGTTACATCCTGTATCCAAGCACAGGAACCGTTGTTGAGTTTATCTACAAATTCCGCTGCCAGCATATCAGCTGCGGTCATAGATTTGCCGTATCTGTTATTTCCACCGCATGTGTTAAGGTAATAACAGTTGGTGATAGTCATGTTTCCTCCTTTCCCTATGATTCCGCCTATATCATTTGAAGAAGAAGTAATTTTTCCTGTATTGTAACAGTTGGTGATAGTCATGTTTCCTCCTTTCCCTATGATTCCGCCTATATAAGAATCAATATAAGAATCATTTGAAGAAGAAGTAATTTTTCCTGTATTGTAACAGTTGGTGATAGTCATGTCTCCTCCTTCCCCTATGATTCCGCCTGAATTAGTAGAAGAAATAATATTTCCTGTATTGTAACAGTTGATTATTTTATTAGTTACCCCACTATTAGATCCTATGATTCCGCCTGAATGAGAAATATAATAAGAAGAAGTGATATTTCCTGTATTGTAACAGTTAATTATATTATTAGTTGCCCCATTATTATATCCTATGATTCCGCCTGAATAAGAAGAAGAAATAATATTTCCTGTATTGTAACAGTTGGTTATATTCGCTTTACCATTATTAGATCCTATGATTCCGCCTGAAGAAGAAGAAGAAGAAGAAGAGAAAACATTCCCCGTATTGTAACAGTTAGTTATATTAAGTTGTTTATAACTAAATCCTATGATTCCACCTGATAAAGATTCAGAATGAACATAAATATTTTTGTTATTACAATTTATAACTATTACATTAGTTGCATAACCTATTAATGCTCCTGCAATTTGGCCAGTTGTGCCAGTTGTGGAAACCGTATCCCCTGTTAAAGTCAGATTTTCCACAACAGCACCATCCACACAGCCAAAAAAACCTACACGATCAGCTGTGCTGTTGATATGCAACCCTGAAACCGTATGGTTGTTGCCATCAAAATGGCCGCCGAAACATTGGAAGTTGGTATTGGAAACATAATATCCAATTGGGGTCCATTGAAAGGTGTCACTTCCGTTCAAGTTAACATCCACCATCAGTTTGTAGTGCAGGTTCGGGTTGGATACATGTCCGCCGTTGGCATCCCAGCCGTTATTCACACGGATTGCCAGGTAGGCCAATTGCTGTGCATTTTCAATCAAAAAAGGATCCGTTGCCGTTCCGGTTCCCTTGGTCCAAGTGGTGTAGGTGCCGTCCCAAACGGAAACCTGCGCTTTCGCGCAAAATGGCATTATAGCCAAACCAAGGAGCAATAAGAGGCCCCAACTCTTCAAAAAAGTTTTCATATTTTGTTCTTAATGATGAATAATTTGAATAAACCATCATCTCTTGCAAGGGATGATGGTTGGAATTACTTCCTAAACTCTTTCCTTAATTTTTTTGAAGCAGTTATAGTGTCCGGGTCGACAACTCTATTATCCCTAATATTAAGCGGATAATAGTTGGTACGAAGTTCTTCCGCCTCCTTTGCTTTAGCCTCTTCTCCGGATTTGGTGGGAAACCACTCCCATTCGCAATTTCTGTCCATGAAATCATTGACAGCCCGCTCGGACAGGGTCATATCCACACCTAACAATGCGCTGATAGTTTGGCGCAGCGTGGAAAGAGTTCCGGCCTTTACTTTGGACGCTGAATGATCATCACAAATATGCCATAAGGCTCTTCGTCTAAGAGTACTATTCTCTTTCTCTACTATCCCCACATATAGTGCCACATACCCTTTCCCGTCAGAAATAAGCCGGGAATAATCAACACTACGCAGGGGAGCAAGCAAGTCTTTCACGCAATCTTCCCGAAACCACCAGATGTAGTAACCGGGGCAATTGTCAACCGTGCTGCATTTGCAGTCTCTAAGATTTTTTACAGATTCTCTCATAAAAATTTATTTTTAAAATGATTACTGATTAATATATTTACGTCCTGCCTTAATTTCATCAAATTCATGCATTTTTTCCCCTTGGCGGAGTCCCTCTCCGATAATTTCGTAATTCGTGATGTGGGATATAAGTTCTGAATAATAGTCTCTTCCTGTAAGAAATACTATTTTGTCACGATGGACATCCACCCCATGATCACGCAGTTGTTCCAAGACCTTCTCTGCCCAACTGAGACGATAAGACTTTGGCTGATTGTGGAGATACATATCATAGTAAGTGAGCTTTTGATCCAATTCTACCACACCATATTTGGCAGAAAGAATATAGATTTCGTCTGGATGCAATGATTCTGCGCATTCCAGTGCTTTTTTGAATAGCGGTCCTGTATATAGATCACGTGCCGCTATCTCAACCGACTTAGATTTCGGATCTTTTCCTTCCGAACAAGGTACTAATGCAATTGTCTTACCCATTTTTTAATTATTTTTTAAAGTTTATAAATTACTGTCTCTAACACAAACCAATAATTCCCTATAAATCATTTCCTCATGATACTCAAATGCTTCCAGGAACATCTTTTTCACCTGGTCATACAGCTCCATACTGCATTTTCCATCAGGAATTTTTTCGATTATTCCATTGGGAATCCGGCTGATAGTTTCATTGGCTCCTCTGGCCGCAGAATCCTGTTTTTCTTCACGTGACAAACCAAAGTTCATTCCCTCTGCGTAGGCGACAAGAGTGGCAATCCCGTTCAAGCAACAATCGGGAACCAATTTGTAATTCCCCTTGATGGAACGCAGATAACCGGCTATTTCCGGAATGGATTCCGCAAAGAATTTTTTTTCTGACCGAACCATTGTATGTTTTGCTTTTTCCACAGAAAAAAGAAATTATAACTTCTTGATTATTTTTAAACTATCAACATACAATAACTGAAATCACGACGGCTGCGCGGTGTGCTGTGCGCTTCAACGTCCGTCCATTTGACAGTGTATTTTCCATCAAGCTTAAAGCCCGGGTACTTTGCTGCCATATCACTATCCTCCCTTTTCCATTTCATTTCATCACCGTCGACTTTACGCCCTTCGGTCATACGGAATGCATAATAGTTCACATTCTTGTCCACAGCGCCCTCTTTACGGGTGCAGTAAACAGGGTCATTGGTAAGAAACAGCACTATGCCATTTTCAACATTATGGAAGGTTTCGTGTATCAGCTCAATGCGCCGCACATCCTTCCAGAAACCGTACATGCCCAGATTCTGGGCACCTTGGTCACAAAGCAGATTAATGCTCTTCTCAGGTTGGCCGAAGACAAGCATGTCTATCGACTCCACACTGCGGGTCCTGTACTTGATTTCGATAGGAACATATTTATTTTCATCATCATATGCAACCAAATCAATATACATATCCTGCGGAACTCCGTAGCGGTTGTGCCAAGGATAGTCCCCTTTCAGACGGTCCGTAGGAACACGGTATTCAGGCAACAGACAATAATTATGTTCCATCCCCTCCTTATTAAGGAAATGAAGCAATTGCATCTTCATTTGCATCTCGTTTGAAAACATTATGTTGAAACCCAATTCAACTCCCATTCTCTCGAAATACGATTCGATATCCGCTGCAACTCTCTTAACTAACTTTTGTGTCATAATTTTTTAAGTTTTAGTTTTTAGTTTATGAAATTATTATTTTTAATTTTACAATAATATATAAACGAACAAATTAAAATCTTAAGTTCAAATATGTATTAATTCCTTAACTTTTCCTCCCTCTCCCTCCGTACCGTCGGGATTTCATAGGTGAAACTCTCATACTGCCCCGGTGACCATTCCATGGGCTGGTAGAGCAGCATCTGCACATAACCGTTACGGCGGGTGATGAAACGGTACAGGCCGCCAACCCTGGCGGTGTCCGCACTGCCGTTGAAGCGCACCCCCTTCAACTCCGCGACGATTTGGCCGATGGAGTCACGGAGGGTGATGTCACCCCAAACGATGTCCTGCATGGAGATGGTGCTGCGCGAAACCGTAAGGTCGGGGATGCCGGTGCAGCCGGCGCAATGGTACCGAAGCATGCCTGCAGCGCCCTTTGACCACTGGGCGCTGCCAGTAAGCGGCAGCAGCAGTCCAAGCGTTAGCATGAATGCTGCGCGTTTTCTCAGGTATCCTATTTTACTCCAATGCCCATTCATCGCATTTTCTGTCGCCAAGGATTCCCAACCCGGCATTAACCATAAAAACCGAAAATAAAAAGCGCGGGAATCTGAACTCATCGCTCATCCCGCATATCAGGCTCTCGCATTGCCTTCCAACCGAGGATAAGCAATGCCGAAGCCCACGCTGTTGCATTCCAAAACGGGACATGTTGGGGTTCCCGTTTTGTAGAGACGCAATGCTTTGCGTCTCTACCGGATATACAATCCTATGGGCATTGAACATTGCCTTACCGTGCGGTTGGATTTGAATTTGCGAGATTCGATATGCCGCAGATAAGACGCTGACTCAACGCCTTTTCAATATGTCTGTCGCCCGCCCGCTGTCCCTTACGGGGCTCCGGACGTTTGACGGTGCAAAGGTAGGCAAAAAAAGGATACGGGAAAAGACGGGTGGTTTTTTTTTTTTCAACTTTACACTTTTATATTCAAAAAATAACTACTTTTGCATCGCTGATGGGCATTAAGCCCTAAAGAGAGCGGATAATGCGCCAGCCCGGAATGGAGGGTGGTAAGATGGAGAGCTAAGCCGCTCTTCTTTTTTTACAGTTTTAACGCTGTAATGCAATACTGTACGTGCAAACCGCTTTTTCTGGCACCGACAATCACCTTTGCCGTTTTTCCTTGTGCATATTTCGCATGCAGTTCGTATATAACGTCGAATTTGAACCCTTTTCTTTGGTTTCCTGGTTTGGGAATATCAGACCGCACATAGACTGCTCTGTTTAACAGTTCTGGAAAACACATTGCAGCCACTGTGGAGTCCGCATCCTTCTTTAAATCAATTGCAGAATCTCCAATAGGAATTCTCCTTCCTTTAAACACAATAATATCATCATCTTCTTCCATAATGCATTCATTTTTATTCCATCTTTTTATCCCCCACCCCTCGGCATGGAACCTTATCGCCCGCCCGCTGTCCCATCTGGAGCTCCGGACGTTTGACGCTGCAAAGGTAAGAAAAAAAGGGATACGAACTATCCCTGCGCAGAAAAAAAATGAACCTGTCAGCGGCTACGGAGGTGATGAATAAGTGAAGATGTGAAAATGTTAAGATGTTAAGATATGAAGATGTGAATAAAAATTTTAAACTCTTAAACCCCTTAAACCCCTTAAACCCCTTAAACTCCTTAAACTCTTAACAAGAAAAGAATGTATCCCTACGAGGTATGCACCCGTACCTGCGGGAACGGGATTTCAATGTGGTTGGCGTATAGGGCGTTGTAGATGTTCTCGCGGATGCGCATCCAGACAGTCCAATAGTCATCCGTCTTCACCCAGAGCCATAATGCAAAGTCCACTGAGCTGTTGTTCAATTCTTTGACGGCAATTTTCGGTATCGGATCCTTCAGTATCATCGGATCGTCATTCACCACCTGTTCAAGCACCTGTTTGGCGAAGGCGAGGTCGGTGCCGTAGGCCACGCTGGCTTCCACGTCCAGCCGGATCTGCGGTTCGCGGGTGTGGTTTATGAGCGAGGTGGTTGCCAGTTCGGAGTTCGGCACGATGATGGTGCGTCCGTTGAAAGGCTGCATGATGGTATGGAAAATGCGGATGTCGCGCACAAAGCCCTTATAGGTTTTGCACTCAATGTAGTCGCCTACACGGAATGGCTTCAGCAGCAGTATTATCACACCTCCGGCGAAATTCTGTAGCGTGCCCTGCAACGCCATGCCGATGGCAAGTCCTGCCGCACCCACAATTGCTATGAATGATGTGACCTTGATGCCCACAATGTCCATCACCATGATGATGACCAGTATTTTCAGCACAACGTCAAGGAAGGAGGTGAGGAAGCTCTTCAGCGACATCTCCAGTTTCTGCTTCTCCATGAGCTTGGTCAGAGCCTTTTTCAGCATCTTGATCAGCTTGAAGCCGATCCAAAGGACCAGGATGGCGGTGATCAGTTTGGGGACAAACTTGGCTGTCAGGTCGATGATTGACGTCATGGCGTCCTTTACAATCGGGTTCTGTCCGGTGATGACCTCCTTTACATCGCTCAGGTTCCGGATGTTGGTGAGACTGTCGTGCAGTGTGGCCCTGATGCTGTCGGCAGTGGCCAGTTCTTTCGGTACCACAGGTGTGGATTCAATAGCTTGTAGCATGTTCCGTTTATTCTGTTAAATTATAAATATGTCTGATACTATGTAGTTGGTGCGTGTACTGACGGTCGGATTCCCTGAAGATGCCGGTTCCGTCAATCATGTCGGTGCGGACGGAGCCGCTGCAGTGCAGGATGTACCGGTTGTCCAGAATGAATCCCACATGGATGATGCGCCCTTCATCGTTGCGGAAAAATGCAAGATCCCCGAAACGGGCTTCGGAGAGCGATCTCTCACTTCCCAATTTCTGCTGTTGCGATGCGTCCCGTGGCAGAGCGAATCCCTGCGTCTTGAATATCGCCTGAGTGAATCCTGAGCAGTCCAGCCCCCATGGCGTGCGCCCGCCCCAGAGGTAAGGCGCGTTGATATAGCTGTCAAGAATCGCTTTCAACGGAATGGTCCCGACCGGTTCCAAAAGGGAAAAGGTGTGGCTTCCTATATTGAATGTGTCCGGTGCTTCCGGCAGTGTGGCTGCGGTCGGGATTGTCATGACGGCTTGTGTCTCATGGCAGCGGAGATGCAGCGGTTTCGGAGCGGTTCGCGTGGCTGCTCCGTGCCATCGCAAGAGTTCCGGTTCCGAAATCCCGGTATGCTGGTTGGCGGCGATGAATCCATGGTAGCGGTCAAAGCCAGTTTCCACCTCCAGCCAGTCCCCGTCTGCGGAAATGATCCGGTAGCTCTCCCCGAAAAGCAGCTGGCTCACCATCTCGGAACGATGGGAGGCCGATGCCCTTAACGGTATGAAAGCCAACGTGCAGCATCCGAACGTCTGTGTGTTCTCCATAGATATTCCCACAAAGTTTTTCCCAAAATGCAAATATCCGTAAAATCCTAATGAAAAAAGCGATATTTTTGCAAAAAATTTCAATTAAAATTACACGCGATGAAAAACATGTTAACCTATTGTCTGCTGGTGACTTTCGCCTGTATGGCCTGCACCGGCTGCAAAAAAAAGGCTGCGGAAGCCCCGCAGCAGCCCGAATCCACATGCAAAGCCATGGTGGAGGAGTATGCCTGGTTCGACCTGACCTCCGATCTGGTGGCCGGACTTTCGGAAAACGAAAAGCAGCTGATTCCCATTTTTGTCCGGATTTCCGAAATCATGGACGATCTCTTCTGGAAACAGACTTTCGGCGACAAGGGCCTGCTTGACACCATCTCCGACGAGTATGCCAAGGAGTTTGCAATGATCCAGTATGGCCCGTGGAACCGGCTGGACGCCAACAAACCCTTCGTGTCCGGATACGGGGAGAAACGCCTCGGATGCTGCTATTATCCTGACGATATCACCGCCGAGGAATATGAGGCGTTTGAGAATGCCGACAAGGGCAGCCTCTATACGGTGCTGCGCCGTGACGATGAGGGCAAACTGAAATCGGTCTGGTACCATGAGGAATATGCCTCTGAAATTCAGGAGGTCTGCCGCCTGCTCGATTCCGCCGCCCAACTTGCCGAGGATCCCGGCATGAAAAAATACCTGACGGAGCGGAAAAAGGCCTTTGAGACCGACGACTATCTTGCCAGCGATTTGGCCTGGATGGATATGAAGAACGGCCGCCTTGATTTCGTGGTCGGGCCGATCGAGAACTATGACGACAACCTGAACAACGCAAAGGCCTCCTACGAAGCCTTCATAGTGCTGAAGGATGTTGAGCGGAGCAAGGAACTGGCAAAGTTTGTCGGAATGCTGCCCGGCCTGCAGAAGGAGCTGCCCTGCGACCCGAAATACAAAACCTTCAAGCCGGGAACATCATCCGACATGAATGTGTATGATGCCGTCTATTATGCCGGCGACTGCAACGCGGGCAGCAAGACCATCGCCATCAACCTGCCCAACGACGACCGTGTCCAGGCGAAGAAGGGCACGCGCCGTCTGCAGCTTCGTAACGCGATGCAGGCCAAATTTGAAAAAATCATGATGCCGATAGGCAAGCTGATTCTTGACGAGGAAGCCCTGCAGCATCTGAAATTCGACGCCTTCTTCTGGAATGTGACCTTCCACGAGGTTGCGCACGGCCTGGGAATTAAGGAGACGGTCAACGGCAAGGGCAGTGTTGACGAGGCCATGAAGACCCAGCGTTCCAACTGGGAGGAGGCAAAGGCCGACATTCTGGGTCTCTTCCTGGTCTGCCGTCTGATTGAAAAGGGTGAAATCACCAACATAACTGAGGAGGATGCCATCACCACCTACATTGCCGGACTTTTCCGCTCCGTGCGGTTCGGCGCAGGTGAGGCGCACGGCATAGCCAATGCGATGTGCTTTAATTATATGTATGCGCAGGGTGCCTTCACCCGCGATGAAAACGGTGTCTATCATATCGATTATGCCAAAGCCAAGGCTGCGATGGAGTCTTGGGCAGGTGTGATTCTGGCCACGCAGGGCGAGGGTGATTTCCGCTTCGCGGAGAAGTTCGCGAAGGAGAACGGTGTCATCAAACCGGAGATGCAGCAGGACATCGACCGAATCAACAACAGCGGTGTTCCGCGCGACATCCGTTTCCGCGAGGGTTTGGAGGTTCTGGGACTGAAATAGCCTTTAAACAGCACATGAAAAAAGATGGCCTAGGCCATCTTTTTTTGTTTGTTATCGGTATGCTGCCGCTTCGTTGCGCCCGATTTGGTAAACCTCCAAGTCTTCGGGTGTCCCGTTGCGGATTGAGAAGCGCATTGCGGTTGTGAACTGCTGCCATCCGTGGTATCCTGCCGCGCCCGGATTAAGATGCAGAAGGTTGTTCACGCGGTCCGGCATCGCCTTCAGTATGTGGGAGTGTCCGCTTACAAACAATCCGGGACGGTGCGTTGCGATGAGCGCCTTTCCGCGCGGCGAGTAGTGTCCGGGGTAGCCGCCGATGTGAATCATGCAGACCTTCAGCCCCTCAACGGTGAAAATCAACTCTTCCGGACATTCCAGCCGGATATCGCGTCCGTCGATGTTGCCGCATACCGCCCGCAGCGGCTTGAACGCCCGCAATGCCTGAAGAGTCTCCAGATTACCGATGTCGCCCGCATGCCATAACTCGTCACAGCCGGAAAAGAAATCCAGCAGCGGCGGAAGCAGAAAACCGTGGGTGTCCGAAAGCAGGCCGATGCGCATGCGCTAATCCAGCAGCCGGATGAATTCGAGAGTCAGGTCCCAGACCTCCTGCACGGTGCGGATGAGCAGCTTTTCGTCGGGAGAATGCACGCCGCGAAGCGTCGGGCCGTATGAAATCATATCCATCTCCGGATATTTCTCCCCGATGAGGCCGCATTCCAGACCTGCATGGATAACCAGCACCTGCGGATCCTTCTTGAAGAGGTTCTGGTAGGCCTGCTTCATCAACTTAAGCACCTTCGAGTCGCCGTTGGGGCTCCAGCCCGGGTAGCCGTCACCGAACTCCACCTCGGCGCCCATCAGCTCGAAGGCGGAGGCCACCATGTTGGCGGCGTCATCCTTCTTGCTCTCAATGGAGGAGCGCTGGCTGGTGACAATCTTTATCTGTTTGCCCACAGTCTTGACGGAGGCAAGGTTGGTCGAGGTCTCCACAAATCCCTCTATATCCTGGTCCATGGCTAATACACCGTGCGGACATGCATAAAGGGCCTGTACCAGATCGCACTGGGTGTAGTTGTCAATCACCTTTGCCGGCAGAGCCACAGGTTCGATTTCAACCTGCACGCCTGCGTCGCTGTTCTTCAGCTCGTGCCTGACCGTCTCACCGAATGTGCGTATGTAATTGGTGAACTCCTCCTCCAGATGGCTCTGCATCACCAGAGTCGCTGAGGCTTCGCGGGCGATGGCGTTGTGCAGGTTGCCGCCGTCGATGTGGGCCAGTTCAGCGTCGTATGCGAATGTGGCCTCGTGCAGGATACGGGTCAATATCTTTATGGCGTTGCCACGCTTCTTGTTGATGTCGTCGCCGCTGTGGCCGCCCTGCAGCCCCTTCACCATCACGCGGAATGCCTTGCTGTTCTTAGGCACATCCTCCTCCTCGAAATCGATGGTGATTTCGGTGTTCTTGCCGCCTGCGCAGCCGATGAAGAACTGTCCCTCATCTTCCGAGTCAAGATTAAGCAGCATTTTGCCTTTCAGAAAGTCCTTCCCCAAAGCGTATGCTCCGGTAAGGCCGGTCTCTTCGTCCACGGTGAAGAGGCATTCGATCGGGCCGTGGGCGATATCCTTGCTCTCAAGGATGGCAAGAGCCATGGCGACTCCGATTCCGTCATCGGCACCGAGGGTGGTGCCTTCCGCCTTCAGCCATTCGCCGTCAATGCGGGTGCGGATGGCGTCGGTTTCAAAATTGAAATCCACATCGCTGTTCTTTTCGCAGACCATGTCCATGTGCGCCTGGAAAATGATGGGTGTGACCTGCTCCTTCCCCGGTGTGGCCGGTTTGCGGATGAGCACGTTGCCCGCTTCGTCCTTGAGGGTTTCCAGTCCGAGGCTTTTCCCGGTCTCCATCAGGTAGGCAATCATTTTGCCCTCTTTTTTGGAGGGGCGGGGAATCTGGTTGATGGCATGGAAATATTTCCATACGCTGTTTGGCTGTAGGCTGGTGATGTCGTTCATAATGTTGAAGTTTTTTGATGATTAATTGTCTGTTGTTCTATTTTGCGCCTTATTTGAAGAAAAATCCGATTGAAAGCCAGAGCTGGTCGTCGCTTTGGCTGGCGTCGCGTACAGGACCGCTGAAGACGCGGCGGTAGGACAGGTTCACGTTAAGCCGCCCCCAGTCCGCGCCCGTGCCGGCAACAAAGTCCAGATGATGGAGGTTCAGCTCCCTGCTGTCACGGTCAAGCCCCCAATCGTTGGGGGAGATGAAAACACTGCCGCGATATTCCAGGCCTGTCTCGATATTCCAGTTCCAGTCCTTGCGCGAAACAGGTTGGAAGCCGATGCGTAGCGGAATGCCTATATAGTCCTGTTTGAGGTCGCAGGTGGAGTCGCCGCGCGAGAAAGACTGGTTGGCCACGTGACAGTTCAGCCCGGTTGCTCCGTACAGCCGTCCTCCGATACGGAACTGGGCGCCGAAGTCGTAGATGCTGTTCTGGCTGCCGGAAAGCTCCTGGTTGCTGCATTGGTACACGCCGCCGTGCCATCCTATCTGAAGCCCCCAGCGGAAGGTCTGCTGCTGGGCCATGGCGGCCAGCGGAAGCAGTGCGATGATTATAGTCAGGATTTTCTTCATGTCTTGCCTGTTTAGTGCAGGTGTGCGCCGATTATGCGCAAAAACTCCTGCCGTGTGTTGTACTGTTTTAAAAATGCTCCGGTAAAATCGGAAGTTGTTGTCACGGAATTCTGCTTCTGCACACCCCGCATCGACATGCAGAGGTGCTGCGCCTCGATGACCACAGCCACGCCTAACGGATGGAGCGTCTCCTGGATGCACTCCTTGATTTGGGTGGTGAGCCGCTCCTGAATCTGCAGGCGGCGGGCAAAGGCATCCACCACCCGTGGAATTTTGCTCAGCCCCACAATTGTGCCGTCAGGGATGTATGCCACATGCGCCTTCCCGAAAAATGGGACCATGTGGTGTTCGCAAAGTGAATATATCTCAATGTCCTTGACCACAATCATCTCCTTGTAGTCCTGCTTGAAAAGGGCCGATTTCAGAATCTCTTCCGGGTTGCAGTGGTATCCTTGGGTGAAGAACTGCATCGCCTTGGCCACCCGCTCGGGTGTTTTCAGCAGCCCTTCCCGTCCGGCATCCTCGCCCAGAAGCGACAGTATGTCCCTGTAGTGCGCCGCGAGGCTGCGGGTGGTCTCTTCCGGATAGTTGTCCTGGCGGAAATAGCCTTCGTTGTTTTCCATATATGTCGTTTTTTTGTCAGGTCAGTTCATGTCAGAGTGAGAAATATGGGTTGTACTGCTTCTCCGCACCGATGGTGGTCTCCATGCCGTGTCCGCAGAGCACTCGGGTTTCGGGCGGAAGCGGTGCCAGCACTGTGCGCAGGCTGTTGAGCAGTTCGCGCTGCGAGCCGCCCGGAAGGTCTGTGCGTCCCACACTGCCCTCGAAAAGTGTGTCGCCGCTGAACAGCAGATGTTCCGCAACCGCGTGGTAGCATACGCATCCTTGTGCGTGGCCGGGTGTGTGCAGCACCTGCAGGGTGATGCCGCCGAAACGGATCTCCTCACCGTGGAAAAGTAACCGCTCTATCGGCGGGTAGTTGCGTTCCGGAAAGCCGAACAGGCTGCCGTAGGCGTTTGCGCGCCCGTAGTCCTTGTCGCAGTCGGGATGGGCCGCCAGCACCGCCTCCGGAAAATTTCTCTTTGCCCATTCGCATCCTTGGATGTGGTCGGCATGGGCATGGGTCAGCAGCAGGTAGCGGATTTTGAGACCGCCCTCTTCAACCGCCTGGCGCAGCTGCCGCTCCTCCGAGGCGTCGCTGCATCCCGGGTCGATGATGGCCGCCTCCCCGTTGTCTCCGGCGACCAGATATGTGTTCACAAATATGCGGTTGAATACAAAACAGCGGATGTCCATGTCAGAGGCTGGCTTTGATTTCGGTCAGGAAATTCCTGATCTTACATAGTGAATTGTATATTTCGCGGTTCTTCTCCACCGTCTCCGGCTTGTTGCGCAGCAGCTCCTTGGCGCCCTGCAGTGTGTGCCCGCGCTCCTTTACAAGATAATATATCTGTTGGAAGGTTGCGATGTCCTCCTTTGTGAAGAAGCGGGTGCCCTTCTTGTTCTTGAAGGGTTTTAAGGTGTCGAACTCGTGTTCCCAAAAGCGGATAAGGGACGGGTTCACCCCGAACATGTCGGCCACTTCGCCTATGCGGTAGAACATTTTTTCCGGATTTTCTTCGATAAAGGGCATTCCGCAATAATATTGTCAGTTATATTTTATTGATTTTTAATACAATATTTTTTTATTACCCACTAAGGATAACGAAAAACAAAGGTAATAAAAAAAATGATTGCCTCGGACACTTCCGTCATTGAAGAGGGGAGAAAAAATTTTTATGTGTCCATGGTGTGTTTTGTATTGCGAATTCATGTACATTTGCAAATGGTACAAATTAAATTTATATTTAGGTAAAATATGTATTATCAGGTAATTAGGAAAATAGGAAAAACGCTGCTCCCCGGCGTTCTGCTGTTGGCGTTGCTTATTTCAGCTGCAGACGCGGAGGCGCAGAACAACCGCCGTAAGCAGAAGAACAATTTTTCCAAATCAGGGAAGAGCCTGGCGGTGATGCGCCATGGACTGACACTTGGCGTGGGCGCCAGCCTTATGGATGTGACGCCGATGGTCGGTCTTGGCTATGCCTGCAGCCAGTATTACGGCATCGGCAACCGCTTTATGCAACAGAGCATAATGTACCAGATCGGGCTTGGTGACGACATGATCCACAACGTGGTGGGCACCTTCCACTGCTCCTTTGTCGGCACTTGGGACATGAGCCCCTGCATTTACGGTCTGGGAATCCATTTCGCCATGGCTCCCGACAAGTATTCTGAAACCAATATGGGCAATCTGTACCTGCGTCCGGAGTTCGGCCTGTATTTCCCGACAAAATACCGGAAACGCACGCAGGAGAAGCTCCCGATAACCGGTTCTCTGACCTACGGATACAATTACGGGCTTTTCATGACCCGGACTGAAATGGAGAGCTATCGGGAAAAATATGGCATCACCAGCGATGCCGACCTGCCCTGGACCAGTGTCAACCATCACATGATCACCTTCAGGATAAACTTCAATTTTGCCAATATAAGGGAGTTCCAGTAACAGACCTTTAAAAAGACCGTTAAAATGAAAGGTTTTTTCAAAATCATGCTGGCCACCATGGCAGGGATGCTGCTGTTGGGGGTGTTGATGTTTGTGCTGCTGTTGGTGGTGGGTTTCGCCTCCATGTCCGGTTCCGCGCCTGTGAAGCCGAACAGCGTCCTTGTGCTGGATGTCAGGAATGCGGAGGTGCAGGAGCGTGTCTCCGGAGACAATCCCTACCAGATGTTTGCCGCTGACCGCGGAGTCAGCTATATAGGTCTGAACGATTGGGATGCAGTGCTTAAAAACGCTGCTGATGACCAGAATATAAAGGGCGTTTCGCTTGAGTTAGGTCAGATTTCCGCCAGTCCCGCCACTTTGGAGGCGATGCGCGATGCGCTGCTGCGTTTCAAAAAGAGCGGCAAGTTCGTATACGCCTATGGCATTTCAATGAGCCAGGGCGACTATTATCTCGCCACTGCCGCCGACTCCATCTTCCTGCACCCGGTGGGCACAATGATGTTCAACGGGCTTTCCGCACAGGTCATGTTCTACAAGGAGCTGCTTGACAAGCTGGATGTCGATGTCCAGATAGTGCGCCACGGTGCGTACAAGAGTGCGGTGGAGCCTTTCATCTCCCGCAAGATGAGTGAGGCCAACCGCGAGCAGGTGACGGAATACCTGCAGTCGGTGTGGGGCGTGTTCTGCAAGGACATCGCCACCGCCCGCAAAATTGATGAGAAATCGGTTCGTGTCGTTGCCGACAACCTTATGCTGTTCGACAATCCCCATGCTGCTCTCTCCACCCGCTTCGTGGACGGGCTGGCCTACGATGATGTGTATCGCAGAATATTGAAAACAAGGGCGTATGCGCGTGATACCGCCAAGGTGTGCGAAGTCGCCTATTCCGATTATCTGCAGAACCTCCATTCGTCCGTCTCCGCTCCCTACAAGGTGGCGGTTGTGTATGCCACCGGCACGGTGGTTGACGGTGAGGGCGGTCAGGATGAAATCGGCTCCGACATGCTGGAAACCCTGCGCAAACTTCGGGAGGAAAAATCGGTCAAGGCGGTGGTGCTCCGCATCAATTCAGGCGGAGGCAGCGGCCTGATGTCCGAGCAGATATGGCGTGAGGTCACATTGCTCAAGAGGGACCGCCCCGTGATTGTCTCTATGGGTGACTATGCCGCTTCGGGCGGATATTATATCGCCTGTGCGGCCGACCGCATCGTTGCGGAGCCGACAACCATCACGGGCTCCATCGGTGTGTTCTGGATGGTTCCCAGCCTTGGCCGCACGCTTTCCCGAAAACTGGGCGTGGATGTGGAGACAGTGAACACAAACAGCTCCTCCGACTGGCTCAACGGGCTCCGTACCATGACCGAATCCGAGTATGACATAGTCCAGCAGTCTGTTGACCGCTTCTATGACACATTTGTGCGCCGTGTCGCTGACGGACGCCGGCTTGGTGTCCGCTATGTGGACGGGATCGCCCAGGGGCGCGTCTGGACAGGGGAGCAGGCGCTGGGCAAGGGTCTGGTGGATACTCTTGGCGGTCTGGATCTGGCCATACGCATTGCTGCGGAGCAGGCCAAACTCTCCAAGTATGCCATAATGGAGCGGCCTGTCATGGAGAATTTTTTCAGCCGTATGCTGACCGCAATGTCCGGAGCACGTGCCGTGAGGAACAGCAGCCGGAATGCGCTGCCTGCCGCCTTCGCCCCATATTTGGAACTTGAAAGGACCCTGCGCGGCCGTAGCGGCGTACAGGCCATGCTTCCATACCAGATTACAATCCGTTAGGCCATGTGGACACGGCGAAAAAAGCAGAATCTGTTCTACCTCCTTCTGGGTGTGCTGATTGGCGTTGCCGCAAGCTGCATAGTCGTTTCGTTCCAGGTAATTAAGCGTTTCACCAGGGAAAATATCGCCAAGTGGCACGAAATGCGCGGACGCGACACTGTGCAGGTGGTCACTTACCGCCCTGTCCCTGCGGCTCGTGCGGTTCCCGCAAAGGAGCCTGCCGCAGCCGATTCGCTTTCTGCGTCCGATTCCCTTCCCTCCGAAGGGGAGGAGGTTATCCTTTCGGATGTCCGCATAGCATCGGCGCAGCTCCAGGTACCGTTGCTCGGAGCCGATTCCTCCGTGACCGGCAGGCAGTCCCTGCTTGTGGAGCAGTGGGAGAATCCGATGCACTTCCAGGGGTACCGTTGGGACGGGCAGCAGCTGCTGGTGTACGGGCTGAATCTGGACGAGCTGGATTTGTCCTATCGTGATGGTAGGCTGGTCTTACGTTGCCGGGGTCAGGAGCTTGCGCTGAAGGAGACCGCCGCGTTTGTGCGTTTCCCCGCCGCGTTCCTGCATCCGCTGCAGGAGGAGTGATTTTTTTAGGAAAGTTATCGGGCGGGTGGCCATGCATATTGATATTTTTGTTACTTTTGCAAAATTTAAAATTAAACTATTCGCACATGAGGAAAATCAGATTTTTTATGCTGGCGGCTGCCATGTTTGCCGCATCCACGATGAACGCGCAGAGCAGTTTCTCGTTCCGTTTCGGCGGACTGATGGTTTTGGGTGATCTGGCGGAATCCCAGACCGTCACTTCGTTTTTGGACAATACCAGGGCCGGTAACGCCGCCGCTTATGGTGCCTTCTTAGGTTTCCAGTTCACCCAGGGGATTGGTGACGGCGGATTGGGCGTTTTCATCAGCGCAGACGCGCTCTGGACCCCTTCCAACCAGGAAATCCGCAAGATGTATGACGAGCACAGCTGGACAAAACCGCAGTTCATCAACATTCCGGTGATGGCGGGTGTGCATTACCACATGCCTGCGGTGACTGTCTCCCCATATTTTGAGGTCGGAGCCGGTGTCAATTTCTTCATGAAGACCCCGGAAGGTGTTTCCGGCAACCTCAGGGAATATGACATGACTGAATCCTTTGCGGTGATGGGCGGCCTCGGAGTGATGTTCAACGATGTCTTCAGCATCGGGGTGCATTACCTGCTGCCCGGCATCGACGGGGTGAAAATCAGCACCAAGGATGTGGATGCCGATTATGATTTGAAAGCCAGCATGCTTGCGCTGCGTTTGGGCTTCCATTTCTAACGCACTGTCATAGTAACCGTTCAGCCGTCCTTTTTTTCTTTTGGAAAGAAGGGCGGTTTTTCTATACTATATTTTCCTTTTTTGCGTTATGCTGTATAAATTGAATGGCTATGTTTTGTTTTGAAAGGGCATATCTTTTGTACGCGCTGCTGTTTGTGCCGGTCATGGTCGCCGGTTATATTCTTCTGATGGCGCGTGACCGGAAACGGTGGGAGCGTTTTGGCGAACCCGTCCTGCTGGACGGTCTTATGCCGTCGCGTTCCTTCCGGATGAGGCATTTCAAGTTTTCCTTGTACATGCTTGCCTACAGCTGCATGGTGCTGGCTCTGGCCAATCCTCAGGTTGGCAGCGGCGTTGAGAAGGGGAAGCGGCAGGGCGTTGACCTGATGTTCTGTGTGGATGTCTCCAACAGTATGCTGGCGAGGGACTATTCGCCAAACCGTCTGGGAGCGGTAAGGCAGGGGATGCTTTCGCTCATTGACCGTTTGGGCGGTGACAGGGTCGGTCTGGTTGTCTTTGCCGGAAAATCGTTTGTGCAGCTCCCCATAACTTCAGACTATGCTGCGGCGAAGATGTTCATATCCAATATATCCACCCGTTCGGTCAGCGAGCAGGGCACGGATCTGGCCGGTGCCATCGACAGGGCTGCAGCCTCCATGCTTCCGGTGGAGGGCAGTGCCGCCACCAACAGCAAGGTTGCCAAAGTGATTGTGCTGGTCTCCGACGGGGAGGACCATGCCGACGATGCTGTGGAGATGGCAAAGGCAGCCGCATCGCGCGGAATAAGGATTTACACGGTCGGTATCGGGAGCAGCCAGGGGGAACCCATCCCGGTCTCTGACCGTAACGGTGTCACCACCTTTAAGAAGGATGCGGAGGGGAACACTGTCATCACGCGGTTGAACGAACCGCTGCTGAAGGAGGTGGCCGCGGCAGCCGGCGGCAGCTATATCCATGCCACCAACGCCATTGTCAGTTTTGACCGGCTGTACGATTCGCTGCAGCAGCTGGAACGGGGCGACCTGGAGGATGTGGTTTATTCCCGTTACCGTACATTATTTTATATTCCATTGATTATAGCTTTGATATTGTTGTTATTGGAGGTTTTGCTCCCTAACAGGCGGATCGTTCGCTGGTCGGAGGTCTCATGGCTGAACCGCAAGATAGTCGGGATTTTTGCGCTGCTGCTCATGACGGCTGGAGCTCAGGCCCAGGACCGCACCACCTTACAGCATCTTCGTCAGGGTAACCGCACCTACCAGCAGGCGCAGAAACTGGAAAGGCAGGCTGACGACATCGCTGCCCGCCGTGGCGACCTGAAAAAAAAGGAGGCGGATGAAATCCGCAGCCAGGCGGAACAGAAGTACAAGGCGGCTGCGCTGGACTACATGAAGGCGGATGCGGCCTCCCCATATTACAAGAGCAGCTACAATTTGGGGAACGCCCTTTATAAGCAGGGCGGTTATGAGGAGGCTGCAAAAAACTATGAAAAGGCTGCCTCTTCGGACGATGCCGATGCAAGGACGCGGGCGAAAGCATACCACAATTTGGGGAACAGCCTGATGGGGCAGAAAAAGTACGGTGAGGCGATGGACGCATATAAAAAAGCTCTGAAACTTGACCCGAAGGATATGGACACCAAATACAACTATGAGTATGCCCGCCGGAAAATGCTGATGCAGCAACAACAGCAAAATCAGCAACAGAACCAGCAGCAGCAACAGCAGCAACAACAGCAACAACAACAGAACCAGCAGCAGCAACAGCAGCAACAACAGCAACAACAACAGAACCAGCAGCAGCAACAACAACAACAGAAGCAGCAACAGCAACAGCAACAACAGCAACAACAGCGTCAGCGTGACGAGCAGCGCCAATTGGAGGCACTGCAGCAGAACGAGCGCCGCACGCAGGAGAAAGTTAAAAACGCCGAGGCGGCACAAGGGCGTCCTGTCCGGCAGGAAAAAGATTGGTAATATGAACAGAAAACATATAATGAAACATTTTTGCAGCGGAATCACAGTATTGTTATGCCTGCTATCCCTGACGGGTGTGTCGCATGCGCAGCCTGTACAGGTTAAGGTGAGCGCGCCGCGCACCGTGGCTGAGGGGCAGCAGTTCCAGCTGACATACAGCTCTTCGGAGCGTCTGGACAATATCTCGCTTCCGGCATTGAAGGATTTCACGCTGTTAGGCGGCCCCTCCACCTCCTCTTCCACCAGCATGCAGATAATCAATGGACAGATGAGCAGCAGCTCAAATTACTCCTACACCTACATCCTGCGTGCGGACAAGAAAGGGGAGTTCACGATTCCCGGAGCAACGGTGACCTATAAGGGGGAAAAATCCAAGACCGGCAGCGTAACGATACAGGTGACTGCACAGGGCGGTGGCGGCAGTGCAACCCGGCAGCAGAACAGCCGGGAAACCTCATCCTCCATCAGCAAAAACGATTTTTTCATCCGTGTTGAGGTTTCCAAGACAAACCCGTACGTGGAGGAGGAGGTCGTTGTGCGATATAAGCTTTATGTGCCTGCCGGTGTCCGCTTTGATGCACAAATCAGGAAAATGCCCTCCTACAGCGGATGCTGGTCCTACGATTTGGGCGACCGTAACGCCGAGCGGCAGCCATATCGCGAAACCTATAACGGCAAGGCCTATTCGGTGGTGGATCTGCACTCGGTGGCGCTTTATCCGCAAAAGGCCGGCTCCCTTACAATCTCGCCGATGGAGGTGGAGATGGTGGCGCAGATTGTGGTGCAGCGGCAGCGCAGCAACGACCCGTTCGAGGATTTCTTCAACATGTTCGGCGGGCAGAGCGTTCAGAACATCCGGCTGGAACCGGTTTCAAAACCGGTCACCATCCAGGCGAAGGCGTTGCCGGAGGCCGGACGGCCTGATGATTTCAGCGGGCTGGTGGGGAAGTTCTCATTCACTTCAAAACTAAGCCGCGACGCCTTGAAATCAAACGATGCCACTAACCTTGTGCTGACGGTTTCCGGAAAGGGCAACCTGCAGCATGCGGAGGCTCCGCAACTGGTTTTCCCGACCGATATTGAAGCACAGGAGCCTGTCATTTCCGACAAGATAACCACTTCGGAAAAGGGCGGTGTGAGCGGTTCCCGTTCGTTCGAGTATGTGATGATTCCGCGCGAAGCCGGCGAATATGAGATTCCGGCGGCATCTTTTTCATATTTTGACCCTGTCGCCCGCAAATATGTGACGCTGCACAGTTCCGCCTACACGCTTAAGGTGGCCAAAGGCGACGGACGTGCCACGTCGGTGGGCGGTTCCGTCAATAAAAAGGATGTGAAGGTTGTCGGGAACGACATCCGCTTTATCCATACTGACAGCAATTGGGTGGGGAATGGAGGCCGCTTTTTCCTTTCCCCGCTCTATTGGGTGCTGCTTCTGTTGCCGCTGATTCTCTTCGTGGTTTTCCTGCTGGTTCTCCGCAAACGCATCCGTGACCGCCGGAATGTGGCGGCAGTCAGGGACCGCCGTGCATCCAAGGTTGCACGCAGACGGCTGAAAACTGCCGGACAGTGCCTGAAGGCCCATGATGACGCCCGCTTTTACGAGGAGATTTCGCAGGTGCTCTGGGGCTACGTGAGCGACAAGTTCCATATTCCGCTCGGGCAGCTCTCGATGGATACGGCGCGGCAGAAGCTTTCGGAACGGAACATGAATCCTGAGCGCATTGACGAGTTCCTTGAGACGCTGAACCAGTGCGAGTACGTGCGGTTCGCCCCATCAGCCGACATTACGCCGGAAAAGATGTACGAAAAGACATTCGCCTTCATCACCAGAATGGAGCAGGAACTTAAAAATTTGTAAGATGGAACCTTACCGGCATAAAGTCAAGTATTACGAGTGCGACCCCATGGGGGTGGTGCACCATTCAAATTATGTCCGTTTCATGGAGGAGGCACGTGTTGAAATGATGGACAGGCTGGGTTTCGGATATGAGCGGATGGAGGCGGAGGGGGTGATTTCTCCGGTTCTTTCCCTCACCTGCAAGTTTCTTCGTCCCGCCCATTTCCAGGAGGTTGTGGAAATATCGGTGCGCCTCTCATCCTCCACGGCAATGAAGGTCTCGTTCGCCTATGAGATGCGTGTGGAGGGAAATGTTGTGATGACGGCGGAGAGCACCCATTGTTTTCTTGAAAATGGACGCCCCGTGTCGTTGGAAAAACGCTTCCCTGAATTCTTCGCCGTGCTGTCGGAATTACGGTAGCCGCCGGATGTCCGCGCCGATGGCGCGCAGACGTTCGTCAATGTGCTGGTATCCGCGGTCAATCTGCTCGATGTTGTGGATTACGCTCTTGCCTGTGGCGGAAAGGGCGGCAATCAGCAATGCCACACCCGCCCTGATGTCGGGTGATGTCATGACTGTACCTTTCAGTGCGGTGCGGTGGTCCTGCCCGATTATGGTGGCGCGGTGCGGGTCGCATAGTATGATCTGTGCCCCCATGTCAATCAGCTTGTCCACAAAGAAGAGGCGGCTCTCGAACATTTTCTGGTGTATCAGCACGCTCCCTTTGGCCTGTATTGCTGTGACCAGGGCGATGCTTATAAGGTCGGGGGTGAAGCCGGGCCACGGCGCGTCGGCGATGGTCAGTATGGAGCCGTCCATGAAGGTGTCAACCTCGTAGTGCTCCTGTGCCGGAATGTGCAGGTCGTCCCCGTTGCGTTCCATCCGTATGCCAAGCCTTTCAAATACTTTCGGAATCAGCCCCAGATGCTCGTATCCCACATTTTTCACCGTGATGTCCGATCGTGTGATTGCCGCCATCCCTATGAAGCTGCCGATTTCAATCATGTCGGGCAGCAGACGGTGCTCGCAGCCGTGCAGCGACGTTACCCCTTCGATGGTCAGCAGGTTGGAGCCCACTCCGGAAATCTTTGCGCCCATACGGTTCAGCATTGTGCACAGCTGGTAAAGGTATGGTTCGCATGCGGCGTTGAAGATTGTCGTGGTGCCTTCGGCCAGGACTGCAGCCATAACAATGTTGGCGGTGCCGGTCACCGAGGCCTCCTCCAGCAGCATGGAGCAGCCTTTAAGCCGATCCGTGCGCACGTTGTAGAGCCCTGTGCCGTCATCGTAGCTGAATTGTGCGCCTAACCGCATCATCCCGTCGAAATGGACATCCAGTTTGCGCCTGCCGATCTTGTCCCCGCCGGGGCGAGCGACCACCCCCTTGCGGAAACGGGCCAGCAGCGGCCCAAGCATCATGATGGAGCCACGGAGGCTGCCCGCCTTTTTCAGGAATTCATCACTTTCCATATATGAAAAGTCCACCTCTCCGGTTTGGAAGGTGCAGGTGTCTGCAGTCCTTTCAACATGTGTTCCGATGCCTTGCAGCAGCTCGATCAGCCGGTTGATGTCACGGATGTCGGGTATGTTGCTGATGCGCACCGGTTCGTCGGTCAGCAGTGTGGCGCAGATTACCTGCAGCGCTTCGTTTTTTGCCCCTTGCGGGGTGAGTGTGCCGTGGAGCGGTTTTCCGCCGTATATCTCAAAACTTGCCATAAGAGTTGTTTTTCATATAACGCAAAAAAAAGCGGGAAAGTGTGCGTCCTGCACTTTTTTTCGGTGTAAGGGATATTTCATGTTTGGAAAAATGCTACTTTTGCCACCTTATAACTACATTCGGATTTTTTTTGAAAATAGTAATGAGTCAAGATAATATCTTTCGCAAAATGTTGGGTGGCGATGCTGACGGGATTCCGTTGGTGACTTCGCTCGATTTGGAGGAATTGCGCAACTGCAATGTTCCGGACATCATTCCGATCATGCCTTTGCGCAACACGGTCATGTTTCCTGAGATTGTGATTCCGGTTTCGGTCGGACGCACCAAATCCCTGCGTCTGGTCAACGAGTGTGTGCGTCGCCAGAGTCTGGTCGGGGTTATCACGCAGACCAATGAGGATGTCGAGGATCCTTCAATCTCCGACCTGCACAAGGTAGGCGTTGTCTCGAAAATTTTGAAACGATATAACATGCCGGATGGCGGCGTGACCATAATCATCCAGGGTGTCCGCCGTTTCATATTGGATTCCATTGTTGAGGAGGATCCATACCTGATGGGGCATGTGACCACCATCCCCAATAATGACCGTGAGGATTACATGACCGATTCGGACGAGTTCAAGGCGACGGTCACGACGTTGGGGGAGGTTACCGCAAAATGCATCAAGCTGTCTGGCGGATCTTTTCCCATCGATTCTCTGCTGGCGCTTAAGGATATAAGCAGCACCTCCTTTCTGGTGAATTTCATTGCCTCGAACCTGCAGACGGAGGTGGAGGCCAAGCAGCGTATTCTGGAGGAATCGGATTTGCTGCAGCGTGCCAAGATGACCTTGAAGGAGCAGTACCGCTGCCTGCAGATGGAGGAGCTGAAACTGCAGATCCAGGACAAGACCAAGGTCGAGATGGACAAGCAGCAGAAGGAATACATGCTCAACCAGCAGCTTAAGGTGATTCAGGACGAGTTGGGCGACCAGGGCAGCGAACAGGCGTTGCAGGATTTGCGGAAAAAGGCTGAGAAAAAGCATTGGAATGCGGAGACCGCCAAGCAGTTTGAGCGGGAAATCGGCAAATTGGAGCGTCTGCATCCGATGTCCCCGGACTATACGGTACAGTTGAACTATCTGGAACTGTTTGTCGATTTGCCTTGGAACAGCTATTCTCCTGAAAAGATTGACCTCGATCGGGCACGCAAGGTGCTTGACCGCGACCATTACGGGCTGGATAAGATCAAGGAGCGGATTATCGAGCATCTGGCTGTGCTGAAGCTGAAAGGTGACATGAAGGCGCCGATATTGTGTCTGGTTGGTCCTCCGGGTGTCGGAAAGACATCGTTGGGCAAGTCTGTCGCAGCCGCTATGGGGCGCAAATATATCCGGATGTCGTTGGGCGGCCTGCATGACGAGTCGGAGATCCGCGGCCACCGCAAGACATACATTGGGGCGATGCCGGGACGTATCATTCAGCTTCTTCGGAAGGCCGGCACTGCAAACCCTGTCTTCGTGCTGGACGAAATCGACAAGATTTCCGGCATGACGGTACAGGGCGACCCATCCTCCGCCATGTTGGAGGTTCTGGATCCGGAGCAGAACAGCACTTTCTACGACAACTATCTGGAAACCACTTTCGATTTGTCGAAGGTGATGTTCATTGCCACGGCAAACACCCTCTCCACCATCCATCCCGCACTTGTGGACCGCATGGAGGTGATAGAGATAAGCAGCTACCTGCAGCAGGAAAAGCTGGAGATTGCCAAGCGTCATCTGGTGCCCCGCCAGATTGTGGAAAACGGTCTGAAAAAACGTGACATTGCCTTTTCGGATGAGATTTTGGACGAGATAATATCACAATATACCCGCGAAGCGGGCGTGCGTGTGCTGGAAAAGCAGATCGCCAAAGTGGTGCGTCATCAGGCATATCTGGTTGCCAGCGGAAAGGAGCACGGGAAAAAGCTCTCCTCCGAGAACCTGAAGGAGGTCCTCGGCGTGCCGTTGCATACCGATGAGGAGGAATACAGGGAGGGTAAGACCGGCGTGGCGGTCGGACTGGCCTGGACTCCGGTCGGCGGAGACGTGCTTTATGTTGAGACAGCCTGTTCCGACGGAAAGGGAGGCCTGACCCTGACCGGCAACCTCGGAGATGTGATGAAGGAGTCGGCCACAATTGCCTTTGAGTATATTAAGGCCAACGCCGCAATATTCAATCTCAACAGCAACATCATCAAGGATAAGGATGTGTATGTGCATGTGCCGGAAGGTGCGATTCCGAAGGACGGTCCCTCGGCCGGCATCACCATACTGACCGCTCTCGTCTCGCTTTTCACCGGCAGGCCGATGCGTCCGCAGCTGGCCATGACGGGTGAAATTACGCTGCGCGGCCGTCTCACCCCAATCGGCGGGTTGAAGGAGAAGGCGTTGGCCGCCAAGCGTGTCGGCATTACCGACATTGTGCTTTCCAAGGATAACGAGAAGGATGTGCAGGATATCGAACCACGCTATATTGAGGGATTGAACTTCCACTATTTCACTTCCATGATAGATGCTGTCAAGTTTAATTTGGATTGGAAATAGTTTTTAACGTAAAACCATAGTATATGAAATCTTTTCACTTGCGACTGACAGGGCTGCTGTGCGCTCTTTTTATTACATTTTCAGCCAATTCACAGTCCATTCCGAACGGATCGTTTGAAAACTGGACCGTTTCAGGCGGACTTTTCGGCCAGTCTGTCACTTTGGATGAGTGGAATGGAATCCGCATCCAGGCGGGCAGTCTGGGGCTTGATTTCGCCAAACCGCTGCGCGACACTGCTGCACAGCAGGGGAACTATGCCGCTTCGGTCAGTTCGTTTGTTGTCAATCCTATGCTTGCGGCGGTTGTACGTACAATTGTAAATCTGCTGGACACCTCCGGCACCATTGACTCAACGCTGGATCTGACTCAGCCCTTTCCGGGAATGCTCTCCAACGCGAAGGTCAACATCATCCAGCTTTTCAGTGCTTTCTCCGGACTTGCCGAGTTCCTGGGCGACACCAACAGCATGACCAACTTGGACAGCCTCGGCAAGATGATGACCACCCTTTCCCAGTTGAATGTGCGGAACTTCTTTTCCGGCGGTATGAGGGTTGACAAGGTGCCGCACCGTCTGACCGGCTATTACAAATATAAGGTGGGTCAGAACCTGCCCGACACTGCCGACCGTGGTATCCTACTGATGCTCTGCGTCTCCACCGACACTACCGACACCGTTCCGGCGGCAAGGCTCTCCGGCGGCGGGATTTCGCTGCTGCAGCCTTCCCCCAGTTTTAAGAAATTCAATGTGGACTATCTGCATTTTGCCGACTGTTTTCCCGATTCGGTCATCTTTCTGTTCCTCTCCTCATTGTCGCGAGGCGTGGAGGGCTCTACGCTTACGGTTGACAACTTGAGCCTCAGCTATTACACGATTGATACCGTTAAGGAGCTTGCCGTCGATTCGCTGAAGTTCGACCGCTGCTTCCTCAGCTGGAAAAAGTCAAAGGCCTTCTCCTGGCAGGTGGCGAGCGGACCGCACGGCACCGAACTGGACAGCATGGCTGTGCAGAATGCCATCCAGAACAAATTCACGGTTACCGGACTCTCTTCCCAGACTGAATATGATGTTTATGTGCGTGCCATGTTCGGCTTGAACATGTACGGACCGTGGACTCCGGTCTGCACCTTCCGTACACCGAAGGAGCCTTGCGATACGGTCCGCGGTTTCGATGTGACTGAACTCACAGAAAACGGTGCGAGACTGTTATGGCGGGCTGATACCACTCGCGGCTTCAGCTATCATCTTCAGTGCCTGCTTGACGGCGGAAGCCTGCTGGCCGATACCGTGCTGTATGCCGGGCAGTTTGATTTGAAAGGCCTGCTGCCGGACACGCTTTACCGAGTGCGGATGCAGGTCACATGCACCGACACTATAAGCGACTGGAGCGAAAACTCTTTCCGCACGCCTCCGCACGGCGTCGCTTTGCGCGAGGCTGAGGGGGCATGGCTGCTCAAGCTCTATCCGAATCCTGCTCGCGGCAGCTTCTTTGTGGAGCATTCAGCAACGGCTCCTGTGCAGATGGAGGTCTGTTCGGTTTCCGGCCAGCTGCTGGAATCGCGGACCCTCACCGCGGAGCGGACCGAGTGCCGTCTTCCCGCACCGGGAGCCTATTGGGTGCGCTTCACCTCCAACCAGGGCACGCAGGTGCGCAAGGTGGTGATGCTGCCGTAAGGATTTTACTGCTCCTTTGCGTTTTTCACCATAAAATGAAGCCTGTTGAAGACGTTTGCATCGGAGGTGCTGGCGTCGAAGTCAAGGAAGAGCAGGTTCATTTTCGGATAAATTGATTTTATCCGCTTCTCAATACCCTTTGAAATGATGTGGTTGGCGATGCAGCCGAAGGGCTGGAGGCTGATGGCGTTATAGACGCCCTGCTCCGCCATGCTGCAAAGCTCCGCCGGAATCAGCCAGCCCTCGCCGAAGTTGGCGGTCAGGTTGATGACGTTGGAGGCCAGCTCCGCATCGTGGAAAATGTCCGCGAAGGGACGGTAGTACTTGAACCTGCGCCCGATGGCGTCAAACTTTTTGGCGATGCCGTAGGCAAGTTTGTAGATGGCATCGGTGACAAACAGGGGCAAATCCACCTCCTTTATGTGCAGTTTCTTGTTTATGTGCTTGTTTACAAAGCTGTTGAAGAAGAAGTTGTACATGGAGGGAGCCATAACCTCCACGCCCTGTTCCGCCAGCCATGTCAGCACGTTCTTGTGGCTGAATGAATTGTATTTCACATATATTTCACCCACCACTCCGATGACAGGAATGCCCTCCTTATGCAGGATGGCGCTGTCGAATTCGGCCACCGCCTCCTCAAAGAGTTTCAGCAGGGCCTTGTGGTCGCGGCGCTCGATTATCGGGAAGGCCGCCTCGGTGTATTTGTCACGCAGCTGTTTGGCAAGCCCCTTCTCCTTTTCGCGCACTAACGATGCGTAGTAGAGTCTTGAGAGGCAGTCCGCATAGAGCAGGGTGTAGTAGGTTATGCGGATGTTGCCCTTCAGCTTAAGTTCGAAGCCGGGCTGCTCGTTCATCATGGTGTCGCCGAATGCCACGGAGACCACCGGAATGTTGTCAAAGCCTGCGGAGAGAAGTGCGTCCTTGATGATGGCGATGTAGTTGGATGCGCGGCACTGCCCGCCTGTCTGGGTGATGGCGACCGCCACCTCTTCCGGACGGTATTTGCCGCTTTGCAGCTCCCGCAGAATGGTGCCCACCACAAGCGTGTTGGGGTAGCAGACCTCGTTGTTGGCATATTTTAGACCTGTCTCCTCCGCCTCCTTGCTGCCCATCGGCAGGTTGATCAGTTCGTAGCCCATCAGCTTGAAAATGGCGGGCAAGAACTCCGAATAGCCTTCGGCAAAATAGGGGGCGAGAATTTTGCGGTGCCGGTCCGCTTTGGTATAGACCGGCAGTTTCTTTACTGGCTGCTCGGCTGAGTATGTGTGGTGGAATTTCAGGCTCTCCACAAGTGAGCGGATGCGCAGCCGCAGCGAACCAATATTGTTCACATCGTCAATTTTCAGCAGAGTCAGGCTTTTGCCTTTACGCTTGAGCACCTCGTTGACCTCATCGATGATGAAGGCGTCGGGGCCGCAGCCGAAGGAGGTCAGCTCCACGAAATGGATGTTCTCGTCGCTGCCGGCAACAAAGCGTGCCGCCTTGAGGATGCGGTTGGGGTAGGCCCACTGGGAGATGCCGTTGATTTCGTCATATACCTCGTCCCCGTTCAGGAGCGAGATGTTCTCGGTGATCACATCGATGCCCATGTCGGCGATGCAGTCGGCTATCTTGTGCTGGATCAGCGGGTCGGTGTGGTAGGGGCGGCCCGCCAGCAGGATGACCATGCGGTTCTCCTTTTTTGCCCGTTCGAGGATGTGACGGTTCTGTTCGGCCAGAGTCCATACATACTCGTCCTGCGTTTTCCGCGCCTTTTCAAAGGCCTTTTCAATCACGTTTCCCTTCACGCCCAACGATTTAAGATAGGCTGTGCAGGATTTTTTCAGCAGTTTCGCGTTGTTGAACGAGGTGCTGGGCGAATCCAACGGGATTCCGTAGTTCTTTTCCGGATCCATCGAGGAGCGGATCACGTCCGAGTAGCCCGCCACCACAGGGCAGTTGTAGCTGTTCCGCGCCTTTGGGTCCTCCTTGCGCTCAAAGATGGAGTAGGGGTAGAAGATGCGGTCCACCTTTTTCTCCACCAGGTCCATGATATGGCCGTGCATCAGTTTGGCCGGGAAGCAGATGTTGTCGGACATGATGGTGCGGATGCCTTTCCCGTACAGCGGGTTGGTCGATGGGCGCGAAAGCACCGGCTTAAGATTGCATTCGGTGAACAGTGTGTGCCAGAATGGATAATGCTCATACATGCCCAATCCGCGCGGAATGCCGATGGTCATCAGGGGTTTGCGCTCCTTCGGGAAGGTGCGCTGGAAAAGAAGCCGGTACCGCTCCTGATACTGGTTGTGCCCCTTCGCGCTCTTTTCGCTCCGGTTGGAATATATTTTCTCGCAGTTGTTCCCTGCATAGAATGTGTTGCCGTTTGCAAATTTGAACACCTTGACGGTGCATTGGTTCTCGCAGCCGGTGCAGTGTTCAAACCGGGCTTCATAAGCCTGAGATGAGGCCAGCTGGCCGATGGTCAGTGCGGGCTGCTCCGCGCTTTGCGTCCCAAGGGCGTAGAGTGCGGCTCCGTATGCACCCATCAGTTCGGGGATGTTCGAATAGGCCACCTTTACGCCTGTAAGCTCCTCCATCGCCTTGACAATGGAGAGGTTGCGGAATGTCCCGCCCTGCACGACGATGCGGTTGCCCAATTCCTTCACATCCTTTAGCTTCAAAACCTTGAACAGACAGTTTTTGACCACTGAGTAGGAGAATCCGGCGGCAATGTCATCCACACCTGCACCCTCGCGCATCGCCTGTTTCACCTTGGAGTTCATGAAGACGGTGCAGCGTGTGCCCAAATCGCAGGGAGCCTTGGCGAAACAGGACATCCTTGCGAATTCCGCCACGGGATAGTGCAGCATGTTGGCGAAGTTTTCGATGAACGATCCGCATCCTGATGAACAGGCTTCGTTTATTTCCAACCGTTTGATGGTTCCGTTCTCAATAAAAATGGCCTTCATGTCCTGTCCGCCGATGTCCAGCACAAAGCTTACGTCCGGCAGTATCTCCTTGGCGGCCATGTAGTGTGCGATGGTCTCGATGATGCCCTCGTGCAGCCCGAAGGCGGTCTTGATGAGGTTTTCGCCGTAGCCGGTGACAGCACTGTGTAGGATGCGGATTTTGCGCTCATGCTTTTCCTCCTCCTCGCGCAGCCGCTCCATCCCTTTCAGCATGGCGCGGAAACTGTCGCCCTCGTTGCGCAGGTAGTCCTGATATATAATCCGTTTTTTCTTGTCAATCAGGACTATTTTTGTTGTGGTGGAGCCGGAGTCAATGCCGAGGAAGCAGTCTGGGTCGGAGAGGGCGTCCCAATCGGTGCGCGGCACCTCGTGCGCCCCCTTGGCGTTCTTCCATTGCTCGAATTCGCTTTCAGACTTGAAGAGTGCTGGAAGCCTTTTGAAAATGGGTGTTTCGAATGTTTCTCCGCTTTTGCCATCCATGGCGGCAAGCAGCTCGGAAAGTGGCGTCAGCTTTTCCATTTTGCCGTCCGCTCCAGCCTTCTGCCGTGCCATCAGCGCGCAGCCCCATGCCGGAATCAGCCGCGCATCCTCCGCTGTGATGCAGTCGGATTCGTCCAGTTGCAGCAGGTTTAGGAAGGCCTTTTTCAGCGCGGGCAGGAAGTGGAAGGGCCCGCCGCAGAAGAAGAGCTTCGGTGTGATGTCCATTCCTCGCGCCAGCGAGGAGACAACCTGCATGGCGACCGCGTGGAACACCGAGGCGGCGATGTCGCTCTTGCTCACGTTACGGCTTGCGAGGTTCTGTATGTCAGTCCGGGAAAAGACCCCGCAGCGCGATGCGATGGGGTAGATGTTCTCCGATTTTTCCGCGAGGGCGTTGAGTTCGATGGTCTCTACGCCGAGCAGTGAGGCGGTCTGGTCAATGAATGCTCCAGTGCCGCCCGCGCAGCTGCCGTTCATGCGGATGTCCGGCGATTTCCCCTCCGCGAAAAAAATCATTTTCGAATCTTCACCGCCGATGTCGATGAAGGTGGAGACCTGCGGAAAACGCTGCTTCACCAGTTCGGCGGAGGCCACAACCTCCTGGATGAAGGGAATTCCGCTCCGTTCGGCATAGCCCATCCCGACCGAGCCGGTGATGGCGCAGGCCAGACGGCATTCCCCGCTCTTTTCCCAAAGTGCGCGGAACGTTTCACCGGCGGCCGCACGGATGTCGGTGTTGTGTCGGCGGTAGTCGCTGAAAAGCATCCGCCCGTCACTGTCGGTGACAACTATTTTAAGGGTCGTGGAGCCGATGTCGATACCGGCGAAATATGTCGGAATATCCTTTATATCTGTCATTTTGTGCTATCTCCTTTACCTGTTAAAACCACTGTCTGATGCCAGAGATCCGTTAAAATGGCAAAGATAGCACTTTTTGTGATACGGTCAAACGGGATTGCCGGATTTTTTTGTCACGCTCGCAAAACCCGAGGTTTTGCATAATATTTTCCGCAAAGCAATATCCGTATCCGAATTTTGAGTATTTTTGCGGTCAAATATTTTTGGAACAGACGGACGCGCAGTTAGTCAAACGGATTATGCCCCTCTTAGCAACAAACAAGGTGAAGAACTGTTCCGGAGGAGTTGCATAGGAGAATCAGCAATGGAAAGATGCGAACCGACTATATTTGTGAAAGATACAACTAATAGACATGAACAATAATAGTGAGGAACTGAATCCGGGAAAAAAGGTCACGCGCGAGCGTGCCGTTATGGTGAAGATAGGGAT
>CACYHG010000016.1 GCA_902774175.1 uncultured Bacteroidota bacterium | reverse complement strand
TAAAAGCATTTTTTTTATTCATAACCTTTGAACGCCATAACATGCTAATTGTTACATGTGTTACAAAGATTTCAGCCTAATTTTTGTCCATTACGTCATTATTTCTTTACTGGAAGTAAACACTAATCATGCACAAAGAATTGCAAATTGCCTTACAAGAAGCCATTGGCGATCTCGGCACCGACGTGCTAAAGTCGCCGTTTTTGGTCAATATTCTACAGGACTATGGTGCATTCGATGTCCATGATAAGGATGCCGGAGTGATAAAGCAGCGACTGTCGGAAATGGTGAAAAACGGCAAAATCGAAAAGATGTTATCTTGGCGCAACTTATCGGAAAAGGATTTACAAAACAAAGGTTTGGCTTTGTTGAAGCAATACAACGATGACAAGTACACTCGGGACATTATTAATGGTGTATTGAAAGCATTAGCTTTGCCTTTATTACAAGAACAAATCATTCAACCTTCAGAAGAAAGTATCCAAAACAAGACTACAAAGCCAATTATTCCCAAAAACGTTGTGTCATATGACTTTAGTCAATATAAAAAAAAAGAACAGTCTCAGGGTTGTCTTATGGGAATACTCGGAATACCCCTTTTCATTATCGGAGGATTAGTTTTTGATTATGGTGGAGGTTTCTTAATAGCAATTGGACTTATATTGATTATTTGTTCTTTGGCAACTATTTTTGGTTAATAAAAAATTAATTAAGGATGGACAGTTTAGATTATTTTAAAGACAATTTTGACCATACAAAAACCATAGAAGCTTCGCAATCAGTTATAATTAACTTTTATGCAAAAGGCGTTGATCATTTTAATGCAGGGAATTTCTCTCAAGCTATGGAGTTTTTCCAGGCAGAAATAAGCTTAAGGCCAAAAAATGAATCTGCTTATATGAAACTTGCTGAAACTTACATTAAATTGAATAATGAAGAAAAAGCGAAGAAAACCCTGTTCGCATTATTGGCAATCAATCCAAATCATAAAGAGGCATTCTCTAAGGTAAAGTCTTTGTTGGAAGAAGAGTCGAAACATGAGAGTGCTTTAAAAAATACGCTGCAACATACTTCGCAACAATCATCACAACAAATATCACAGCAAGCATCACAGCAAACATCACAGCAAAAACCACAACAATCTTCAACATCCAACACAAATCAATCTCATAAACAGATTCCTGCAACAATAACTTCATCACAATCACAGAACATTCAACCAATTATACAAAATGATCCTGTAATAAAATTACTTCCACCAAGCGGAAGTGATATGAAATGTTATGCTTTTGTACAAAAATCTGGTAATAGGCTTTATTTTGAAGAAGCCGGGAGATACCATCTGCAAAGTCTACACAGCTTTCTTGAACCAGTTCACAAACCAACTCTTAATTATACTCTACATAATAGGTTAAGGAGTTCAACATGGGGCTTTGAACCAGAAAGAAAAGAAATCCCAAAAATGGCTGTGAAATTAGTTCCGCCTACTGCATCTACAGGATGGAAAGGTTATATGAAACCACAAGGAGTATTGGTTATTCCAGATACTATCAAATTAATGGAGATAGGGCTAGAAAATAAGCTAATGGTTATTGACGACCAAAATAAATATGGTTTCAAAGAGAATAAAATTATCACTGTCACAGAAATTGGAGATAGTGCTTTCGCCTCAAATAAAAGCATAAATGATATAGTAATACCTGAAACAGTTTGTAGGATAGGACGTAATTCGTTCTGTAATATTGATATTAAAGACCTTGTCCTTCCCGACAGTATTACTGAAATTGGAGATGGTGCTTTCTCCTATTGTAAGATGTTGTCAAACGTAAAACTTTCAAATAATTTGTGTAAAATTGGTCGGAATGCCTTTAGTAATACTTGTATTAAAGATATTGTTATCCCCGACAATGTTAATTTTATAGATAATGGTGCTTTTATGGATTGTAAATTTTTGTCAAGCGTAAAACTACCAAAAAAAGTCAAATCTATTTCTAGCGAGACATTTGTTAATACACAGCTCACTTTTCTTGATATTCCGGAAGGCATTACTAGCATCGGATCCAAAGCATTTTCGGGGATAGAGACTATTCGTGTCCATTCTAAACCTTTCACTATTTGGGAAGATTCTTTTGGATATAACAGGATTACGCATGTTAACGTTGAAGTCCCCGCTTCATATTTATCTGATTATCAAAATGCCAGATTTTGGCAGACAATGAATCTAATACCTTATTGAAAATGTCAACCTGTAAATATTGTAATCAAAGCGCCGGTCTTTTCTCTTCGGTTCATAAGGAGTGCGAGGAGAAGCACAGCAAAGGTGTCGAAAAACTCCGCAAACTACTAGAGGAATACTTCCTCGGAGTAGCTCAAGGTACTACTATCCAGCACGAGTTGTCGCAACTGAGAAAGGAGAGCTTCATAAATGCCGACGATATCACGTCGGTATTCACAAAAGCGTTAGATATCTACACAACTGCTATTCATCGCCCATTCTCTTCACAGATGCCACAGGTGGTAACATCGCTGGTGTCAGCTATGGGTGAATCCTATTCTATTCTTGACCGTAACGGAGCAATTACCCGTTTTGCACTGAAGCTCATCAAAGGCCACATCGCGGAATACTTCACTGGGAAACAACCTATCGCAACTACCCGGACAGCTATATACGGAGTGACTCGAACACTACCTATCTCCAACGATGCAGTCTGCGATGCTTGCTATTATATGCTGGAAAAAGCAGCAACAAATTTCCTAAAAGATGGCCTTCTCACGCCACAGGAGGAGCACATGGTGAACGAATATACCACCTCCTTCGGTATCCAGCCAGCAAATCTTCCGGTCAAATATCAGAGTGGCGACATCGCCAAAATCTCACAAGCAAGAATACTCAGCGGATTGCAACAAGGGCAGCTTCCTCCACAGACTATGGGATACCCTATTATATTGGGTAAGGGCGAGTCGGTACTCTGGGTATACGACGATGTGAAATGCTTCGAAGAGAAGATAAAAAGGGAATACATAAGCAATCGAGGTGGCCTTTCCATCAAGATATGCAAAGGCATTTACTATCGTCCGAGTACCGGGCGAATGAAACCGATGGAACACAGTTATATGAACCTTGAAGGAACTGGCAAATTGTTCGTCACCAACAAGCACCTAATCTTCAACAGTCCTACAAAGGGTGTGAAGATTCCCTACACTAAAATAATCGGTGTCACCCCCTACAGCGACGGCATGGAACTCAACCGCGACGGTAACGCCAAACGTATAATTCTCCAAGGATTCGACAGCTGGTTTGTGATGAATCTGCTGTCGGTGATTGCAAACAATTAACGAATATGAAACGAGGGACCGCTGACAAAGCTGGATAACCTCCACCCTACGTAACCAGCTGAAAAAAGCGGGAGTCAGTTTTTGAAAACAGCCACCTTCCTCACCAGGTTCTTCCCGATGCGGACAAAATACAAGCCGCTTGTACTGACCGGAACAGCAAGAACATCCTGCGCCTTGCCCTTGAAACAGACCTGCCCCAGGAGATTGCAGACCTCAATGGTTTCCTGCTGCTGCAGATTGGTAATCATGATAACGCCGTTTTCAGAATGAATCATAGGAACCGGTTCCGTGGGTTCCTCCACATCCACGGTCTGGAAATAGGCGGTCAGCACCGTGTCGCTTGTCACAGTGACGGTGCGGGGGTTTTTCCGCTCCCCATTTTCCCATTGTTTGAAACGATAGCCCTCATTGGGAACAGCCTTTATCACTGCTAAGGGATACCCACATACCGGTTTCCGGACAATTTCCACGCTTCCCAAATAATCATATTTCGGGACAGCGGTCAGTTTGTAATCAAAAAAGCCCTCTATCTGCCTGAACCTTGACCAATATTCAGAAGATTGGTAGTCGGCCAAGGCACTGCACGGCACATGCAGGCTACAGTTGCTGTCCACACCTGCAAAAGTGGAGGAATAGATGGAAGGGGGAGTTTTGCTCCGTACAGTAATCGATTTCAGACGTGTGCATCCATTGAACACATTACCTCCTATTTTTTCGATTGAGGAAGGCAGGTCAACGGATGTCACACTGTCGCAGTCTTTAAATGCTGTACCATATATTTTGGTAACGGGAACAATCATAGGACCGAAGTAAAGGCTGTAACATTCAACCAATCTCGGTACAATCAATTCATCGACCGGTTTCTGATATCCCGCCCAAATGTCCGTTGCATTTCGGGGTAAAGTGCTGTTTGGTCCCACTAAAACAGCATAAGGTATCTGTTGTATGTCATAAGTGTTTTCAGCAAAATAAAACAGGGTGTCCTTACTGGGTGAAACTTCATAAAAGTCGTATGCGTAAATGTCCCTTATGCAGACTTGAAACTTATTGCACAGCCAGTTGTCACTGACGGAATCCCCGTTCAGCCGGATAACCTTCGTGCATAGCCAGTTGTCTTCCATCCCCCTGACAGTTTCCACATCCATGAAATAGCAACTGTTTTCCAACACATCGTAAGCCATTTTGAGCGGCACGGACAGAATTTCCATTGAATCTGGTGCCAAATCATTGTCAAGGGTAAGGTCAAACGTGTCGCAATACCCGTTGACGGAAACAATTACAGAAATGGTGTCGGTCTGTTTTCTTAGCAGGTTTTCCGTATTGTTTTGTAACAGGAGATATAATGGGAACATCGTGAAATCGGGAGTCTTCCGGCCGGGCCTGACCTCATGTTCAAAATTAAAGTATTTGTCTTCAATCTGAAAAAACGCACTGTCTTTCTTAAAGGCGTTGGTGGTCACAGTCTGTGCCTGTGCAATTACACAAAAAAGCAAAGCACACCCTATAATAAAAATATTTTTTACTATGCAAACCATTGGACAATAAAGATGAACCCCTAAGGAAACGCGATTGACGCGTCCCGGCTACTTCTCCTGTTTCTGAAGCTCCTCAAGAGCGGCTTTCTCCTCCTGACGGGCCTTATCGGCCTTTTCAACCTTCTTTTCCAGCTTGTTCTGCTGTTTCACAAGCTTCTGATACTTCTTCTCAGCCTTTTCATAGGCCTTTTTCTGGTCGTTCACCTTGTTCTTGTGCTGCAACGCCTCAACATCCTTGGTGAGCGACTCCATGTACTTCATGATGCTCCCCTCTTCAGGATCGCCGGCCGTGATGAAGTTTCCATTCTCCCGCTCCAGGAAGAAATAGAGGTTGCATTTGCGGCCCATGCCCTCCACCTTTGTGTAGAGATTGCAGTTGGTCACACCCAAATCCTTGTTGGAAACCTTTTTGTAAAGCATCATGGAACCGGAGGACTTGCCCTTGATCCGGTCCTTTTTCAGACGTTTCTTCAACGCCTCTTCGGCAATCTTCTTGGAGCAGTCCAGCTGCATGCTGAAGGCAGGCCGCATGGCATCCTTGGAAAATTCAACAGTTACTGCACTGACATTCTGTGCAGAGACAACTCCACCCAGGAAAAACAATCCTGCAAACAATACAAAAAACCTTTTCATAATAGCAATTTTAATTTTTTTGCAAAAATAGCACTTTCTTCAATTGCCTCCGCCACCCACCTCCATTTTTTTGAAAAAAAAAGAAAAACAAATCCGATAATTGTCTATTTTTGCATTTTGGCCATGGTGCCGAATTTTTATGCAATATGTCTGATACAAAAGAGAAAAGAAAGAACGTTGGGAAAGTGGTGAAAGGCCTCCGCATCGCAGGGTTTTCCCTCCTGGGCCTGCTGCTGCTGGTGATTATGTTTGCCGGCCCGATAGGAAAAGCCGTAATCCAGAACCACGACACCGGCATAATAGGCCGCCAGATTGAGATAAAGCGGCTCAAACTGCACCTGCTGACCGGCAATGTGCGCATTTACGGCTTCAACATGAAGGAGGCGGACGGACAAAACGACTTTGTCACCTTCGACACGTTGGATGTCTCCGTCAGGCTGCTGAAGCTGCTCAGGTCGGAACTGCACATACCGCACATCACGTTAGCCGGACCGCACGTCCAGATCATACAGGATGACAGCCTGTTCAATTTTTCCGACATCATGGAACGCTTCTCCAACGATGATCCGGACACAAGCAAATCGAACTGGAAAATAGGAATCTACAATATCCGGCTTGCCGACGGCAACATACGCTACCATGACCGGAAGCTGGACAAGGAATGGGCTCTGAAAAACATGCACCTGAAGGTGCCGGGTGTTTATCTGGACGGTGAAAACAGCACCGATGCAGGGCTCTCCCTCTCCTTCGCCGACCACGGCTCGCTCCGCACCAAAGTCAAGTACAATATTGCAAGCAACGACTACGAGGTAATGCTCGACATAAGCCGTTTCGCGCTCTCAAACCTCACCCCCTACCTGGCCGGTGCGCTCAACGCGGAGATTCCACAGGGGGATTTCAGCGGGAAAATCAACCTCAGCGGCAATCTTGACGAACCGCTGAACCTTGACATACAAGGGCAGTGTGCCATCAACAAGCTGAAAATAAACGATCCGGAAAAGAAGGAGGTGATGTCGGTGAACAACATCGACATAGACATTGACCGCATTAGCCTGAAACAGCAATTGTACGCAATCAACCATGTCCGCATTGACGGACTGTCATCACACTATGACCGGCTTGCAAACGGCAGCGACAATTTCTCACAACTGCTCGCCAGTCCGAACAGCAGTAAGAAAGACACGGTCAGCAGCACGGCTGAAAAAGCGGAGGCAGACACGACCGCATCCGCTCCAATCCGGTTCAGGCTCAACGAACTCTCCGTTGAGAACTGCAACTTCACCATCAACGACCAAACCTTGGAGGAAACATTCCGCTTCCCGATAACACGCATCAGGGTCAAGGCTGAAAACCTGAACAGCGAAGAGGGAAAGAACCATCTGAAAATGACAGCCACCCTACCCGACGGTGGATTCGCTGCCCTGCATTGGAGCGGACATCTGGACAACCCGAAAGTATTCCAAAACGTCGTTGCGACAATCAAGAATCTGAACATGAAGCAGCTTTCGCCATACGTCGTACACTATCTCGGTTATCCGCTGACCGAAGGAGTCTTCTCATTCACTTCAGAAAACAGCGTCCGCAACTCCCAGCTGCAGGGCGACAACAAGGTGGACATCTACAAGCTGACCGTTGGGGACAAACGTCAGGATGTGAAACCTGAGGTGTCCATACCGCTGAAAGCGGCCGTCTATGTGCTCAACGACAAGGATGACAAGATCCTGCTTGACATCCCGGTTGCGGGCAACCTTGACAATCCGGAATTCTCCTACATGAAGATGGTCTGGAAAACACTCAGCAACCTGCTGGTGAAGGTCTCCGTCTCCCCGCTGCAGCACATGGCCGATGCCGTCGGCCTTAACAGCGACCAGCTTGAACAGATGAAGATTGACCCGCTGCAGTTCGACTTCACCTCCGAGCAGTATGACTTCCTCTCCAAACTCACAAAACTGGCCCAGATGGACACAAACATACAGATACAGCTTGAGCAGCAGATAGACTGGGATAAGGCGGCGCACCAGCTTTCGCTTTACAACGTCAAAAGGGACTACTACCTGCTGCAGAACCCGGAAAAGAGGGAATACAGGCTGCAGCTGACCGATTTTGACCGCATTAACGCCATAAACACCAAGGATTTGGATTTCATGACATTCCTTGACGACAAGGTTGGTGAAGCCTACAGCAAGAAGAGCGTGGCGGAGAAGGCGGAGAAGCTTTACCCGCTTTCATCCATGCGCAAGGAGCTGGCTGCAATGGCGGAGCGGCGCAACCAGTACATCCGCTACTACATGGTCAAACAGTCCGGCCTGAATGCACGCCAGCTGGAAATCACAACCGATGAGTCCGACCGGACGGAGAACTGCTACCGGATTGGAAGCATATTGAGGAATATGGACACTGAAAACATCACCGAAGAATAATAACAACACATCATGAAAAACATACTTCGCATCTTAACATTTGCAGCACTGATCGTTTTCTCCGGTTCGTGCAAAAAAGACCCGGAACCCGTAAACCCACCCACACCTGAGAAGACACCTCTCTACAGCGTCATTGAGGAGCGTGACCTGACTGTGGAGGAGATCAAGAAGGCATGTGACGACATGACAGGCGGAAAGCTGTCGTCGTTTCCCGTAAAGATTCCCTGGCATCCGGTAAGAAAGGTGACCCTGAAATACCGCACCACCGGTGTGGACGGAAAGCCGCTGGAGGTTTCCGGAATCATAACGTTCCGTACAGATTTTGACAGCACATTCCGCGGACTCTGCTCCGTGCAGCACGGCACATGCCCATTCCATTGGGCGCCATCCCGTCTGGATTTCAGCCCGGAAGCCGCACCGGCACTGGCAGGATACATTGTGGTGGAGGCGGACTATATCGGATACGGAGTTTCCCAGACCGAAACCTTCAACCACCCCTACCTGCACACCGCAAGCACTGCGCAGGCCTGCTATGACATGCTGCTCGCCGCGCGCGAATATTTGGAAAAGGCCAAAATAAGCTACCACGACCAGACCCTCCTGGCCGGTGTTTCCCAAGGCGGTAATGCCACCGTGGCATTGCTTGAGAAGCTGGAGAAGGAGCAATATCCGAACATAGGTGAGGTGTTTGCCGCCGGCCCGCCGCTGAGCATCACAACCATCTTCACAACACTCTTGGCCGACTCATCAAAATACAGCAACTACACCAAGCCCGGCTTCGCCCTGCAGATTATCCGCGCCATGAACGAGTGCCACCAGCTTGATCTGGACTGGAGCCTCATCTTCAAGCCCAAATACCATGATGTCCTCGGAATACTGGACAGTGTTGACTTCTATATGGCCAATGAAAACCTCACTCGCAACATGCGCGAAGTTTTCCATGAGGACTTCTTCACACCGGATCCGGCCACGCGGAACAGTGAACTGACCAAACTGTTCGGCGCCTTCAAAAAGAACGACCTCGTGCCACGGTACCATCCGCAGCATCATGTGCAGCTGTTCCACACCCCCACCGACGAGATAATCCCCTACAAGATTTCCGTTGACGCGGTCAACTTCGACCACAACTACACCTTGAGCGACCTCTCATCAAAGGACCACCTGACAGCCTGCCTTGAATTCTACATCTGGCTGGTGCTGGTGCATATGAATGTGTAGGGACTGTGCATGCACAGTCCCTACAACAATGGTTAATTCCGTATCACATGGTGAATTGAAACGCACTTTTCCATACGGATTTTCAGGACATATCTGCCCCTCGGCAAATGACTGAGGTCTATGCGGCACTCTATTTGACCAGACGAACGGAAATGCAAATGATTATTCGATTTCAGTAAGAAATGAATCAATTGAAATTACATCCACCTTAGGAAAAGGAATTCGCTTGAGAATATCAAAATGATGATCTTGTGAGACAATGTATTTGGCATTAGAGGCAATAGCACAATCAACAAACTTATTGTCATCAGGGTCTGATTCAATCAGTCTGAAACGGAAATGTGGATCTATATGCAGAACATTGTTTCGTGTCATTATAATGTAAACAACAGTTTCTGCAACATGCTGATTGATATTCCTTCCGATAACCTCAACATATTCCTCAATAATTTCATTTGTTACGCATAATGTATATTCGTTATTCACAAAAGCCTGCCACACCCGATGGTAATGTGTACGGTCGGAGATGGCCATCAACAGGCAATTGGTGTCAAGAACAATACGCATGGCAGTCTATCTGTATGGTGTGCGTTCGTGAAGTGTGGCAAAGGAGTGCACTTTCTCCTCGGTTAGTATCTCATCCTGCCACAAGGCATCAATCTCATCATCAAGCTGTTTGGCAAAATAATCCGCTAAAGCCTCCTTCATGCGGCTCCATGAACTTTGGGAATTCACAAACGACATCATGTTCATCACTTCCACTTGTGCAGGGTTCATTGCTGGTATAATATCCATAATTCAATTTTTTGAGACTTTAACGACAATATCTTTTTAATTATTGTATTGGTAGAAAAAAAATGCGCAACAAACCGATTACCGGAAAATCGCCGTAACACGGTTGAAAATGCCGGTCACGTAGGCGATGCACATGCCGTAGTTGGAGATTGGGAGCGGAAAATCTGCAATTTGTTTCAAACGGTTGGCAATCTGCCGGCGGGTCACCATGCAGGCGCCACACTGGATGGCCATGGCATACCTCCCGAGATCCGGCAGCGGGTCGAGCGAGGAGACATGGTCAAACTCCAGACTTTTTCCGGTATATTTCCGTAACAGGCGCGGAATCTTGACACGCCCGATATCCTCGCAGGAGGTTATGTGTGTACAGGATTCCAGCATCAGTATGCGGTCTCCGTCACGCAGGCGGTCGATATGCGGTGTGCCCGCCAGACAATACTCAAAATTGCCTTTCGCCCTGGAAAGCAGTATGCTGAAACTGGTCAGCGGAATATCAGCCGGAAGCTGCTTATTGACTTCGGCAAAAACCTGGCTGTCGGTGATCACCAAATCGGGACGCTGACGTTCAAGGAAAAGCGGCAGCTCCTCAAGCTGCATGGGGACCGCAATGGCATGGCAGTCCAGCAAATCGCGGATCATCTGCACCTGCGGAAGAATAAGCCGCCCCTCCGGAGCCTCCGAATCCTGCGGCATCACCAGCGCGACAACATCCCCCCGCTTCACAACATCCCCAACCATTGAGGTGGAACGGTATGCCGAATCGGGAATGGCGGCCACCATGGCACGCACCAGATCAGGAACACCCTCACCAGTTTGCGCACTGCAGCTGCAGACCGTTACGCCGTAACGCGCCTCCAACTGCCGTCCCAAAGCGGGCGACAAACCCTCCAAATCCGATTTGTTGTGCACAATCACAAAGGGGACATCCTTGGACTTCAATTTCTCCGCAAGCTGGATCTCAGACGCGCCCCACTGGTTACCGGAAAAGACGAGCAGTGCCAGGTCTATCTGGTCCAACGTCTGCATCGTCTTTTGCAGACGCTTGGCCCCCAACTCGGTCGGGTCGTCCAATCCGGCGGTGTCCACCACCGTCACAGGCCCGATGCCGAAAATCTCCATGGATTTCCTTACCGGATCAGTCGTGGTACCTGCCACATCGGAGACAATGGCGGTCTGCTGGCCTGTCAGGGCATTGACCATACTGCTCTTGCCCTGGTTGCCCCGCCCGAAAACACCGATGTATACCGCCTTGTTCCGCATGGGTTACAAACTCATTTTCAAAATATTCACCTCATCCGGACGGAGAAAGCGCCACTGTCCGCGCGGAAGGTCCTTCTTTGTAAGGCCGGCATAATAGACGCGGTCCAGCTTGACCACCTCATAGCCGAGATGTTCGAAAATCCTGCGGACAATACGGTTTTTCCCGGAATGCAGCGTAATGCCGACCTCACGGCGCGATTCGCCGACATAGGCCAGTTCATCCGGTGCGATGAAGCCGTCCACCAGTTCCAATCCGGAGATAATCTGCTGGAAATCCTCCTGGGAAAGGGACTTGTCCAATTCAACATGATATATTTTCTTGACCCCGTACCGCGGATGGGTAAGTTTTTTTGCCATTTCACCATCGTTGGTGATCAGAAGCAGGCCGGTAGTATTACGGTCCAAACGTCCGACGGGATAGACACGCTGCGGGCATGCGCCTGCAACCAGATTCATCACATTCTTTCTGTCATACTCGTCGTTTGTGGTTGTGATATAATCCTTGGGCTTATTTAATAAAATGTATACCGGCTTTTCACGCTGTAAAACCTGATCCCCATAGCGAACCACATCTGTCGGTTGTATCTTGACACCCAACTCGGTCACCACCTCCCCGTTGACTGTAACCTCACCGGCCTCAATCAGCCGGTCAGCCTCACGGCGCGAACAGACACCTGCGTTGGCGATGTATTTGTTAAGGCGTATCAGGCCGCGCTCCTCGTTCCATTCCAAAGAGAGCACCTTCGGCTTGCGTTCGGGCGAACGACCCTCCTCCCGCCTTTTTTTCACAATCTCATCAATTATGGGAGAATCCTCAATGTAATGGGGCTGCTTTTCCCTGCGACGGAACTGGCGGTCACCGAAGGAACGCCTCTCGTGACGGAAGCCGTCCCGCCCACCATCTTCGCGATCCCGGCGGAACGGACGTCTTGGCCTGTCAGAATCTTCATCATGATCCCTGCGGAACGGGCGCCTCGGCCTGTCAGAGTCTTTATCATGATCCCTGCGGTAGGGGCGTCTTGGCCTGTCAGAGTCTTCGTCATTATCCCTGCGGAAGGAACGCCTTGGCCTGTCAGAATCTTCATCGTGATCCCTGCGGAACGGACGCCTCGGCCTGTCAGAGTCTTCACCATCGCGGTCCCGTCCATACGGGCGACCCTGCCTCTCCGATTCGTCACTGTCGCTTGACTCACTGTCTCTCGGAAACCTGCGTTTCCACTCCCTGTCACCATCACGGTGATACCTTTTACCGGAAAAATCCCTGTTCCGGTCCTTTCTGTTTTCGTAGTTCACTTTAATTATGTTTTTTACAAAGAACTTGAATGTTTTTCCTCACGGATGCGCAAAAAAGGCGCTTTATTTTCTATCCTCAGCATCATGTATGCCCATCTTGCGGAAAACAGACGGCGTATGCATGACACGTACCGCTTCAAGATAAGTGTCATCCTTTTCCATCCATATTTTCGCGGAGGCATGCGTATCATACAAATTTCGTGCAAACAAAGTGCGCAACTGCCTGACAATGTAATTTTCCGTATCAAATTCCGCCTTCCTTTTGCTATATTCGGAAAACTGCTCCTCAACATAGGCGGCAAACAGCTGTTCCATGGCATGGTTCTCCTTTACGCTCCGCATATCCGGAAACATCTTGTCCAGCGTATCCTTGTACTTGGCGGAAAAACCGTTCAGATAGTTCTTGAATTTGAACTCCATGGAATCGGTCACACCTTCGGAGCGGGCATAGTCGTAAAATTCGCCCAACATTGCGTCATCAACCTTGAAACGCTGGTAGAACGTGTCAAAATCAGGATAGGCGGCCAACATTTCGGACTTATGGCTTTCCAGATACTTCATTACAAACTGGTTGAACAGATTGCGCCGGTACAGCTTGTAATAATAGTCCGAAACCCTGCCTGTGTCCATCGGGATGAAGATGTCGGGCATCACCCCTCCGCCACCATATACGGTACGGCCTCCCATTGTCTTGTACTTGAGCGAATCAGGAAAATGGATGCTGTCGGCATGGGTAAGTTCGCCACGGTTATAACGGTTGATGACATCTCGGCTGTAGTTTTCAATATCCTCATACGACTTCTGGATACAGCGTCCGGATGGGATGTAATAGCGCGATGTGGTGAGCCTGACCTGGGCGGAATCCGGAAGCGGCATCTGCTGCTGCACCAACCCCTTTCCGAACGAGCGGCGTCCGATGATGATGCCGCGGTCATAGTCCTGAACCGCACCGGAGACAATTTCCGATGCAGAGGCGGAATATTCATTGATAAGGATTACAAGCCGTCCCTCAACAAAATCGCCACGGTGTTGTGTCTGGTAATTCATCCGGTTGCCTGTCTGGTTGTTCTGCGTGTAGACAGCAAGCATATCCTTGCCCATGAACTCGCCCACCATGTCGATGGCGGCCTGCAGGTAACCTCCGGTGTTGTCGCGCAGGTCGAAAATAAGGTTTTTCATACCCTGCGCCTTCAGCTCCTCCAACGCCTGCCGGAACTCGGAGAGCGTCTGTTGGGCGAAACGTTCAAGCTGGATATATCCGGTCTCCTTGTCCACCATGAAATAGGACTCCACACAATGGATGGGAATCTTGTCACGCGTGATGGTGAAATGGAGCGGCTCCGTCTCGCGTCCGCGCCGGATGTCAACAGAGACCTTGGTGCCTTTTTTCCCGCGCAGTTTTTTGAACACCCATGCATTGGTGCATATTTTCCCGACAGCGACGCTGTCATCGATACGTATAATCTTGTCTCCCGCACGGATGCCCACCCTCTCGGACGGCCCGCCCTTTATCGGCTCCACGACGACAATGGTGTCCTTCATGATCTGGAACTGCACGCCGATACCGTCAAAATTGCCCTCCAACGGCTCGTTCATGCGGCGCACCTCCTTTTTGGGGACATAGACCGAATGCGGATCAAGCTGTTTGAGCATTTCAACAATAGCCTTGTCAGCAAGTTTTTCAAAATCGGCAGAATCCACATAATAATAACGGATATACTGCAACAGACGGTTCAACTTCTGGGCGTTGGTCTCATAGGTGCGGTTGCCTTGGGCAGAAACCGCAACGAAGCAGCACAGACAGCCGGCCAACAGCAAAGCACGGCAAAATAATTTCTTCATTTGCATGGATAAAAAAGCATTAGGAATTAATACCCGGAATGGTAATAAGATGGAAAACAAGAAGTGTCCTGACAAGCAGCACCACCGCACACCCCATCATCAGGATGCCGGCAACCTGGTTAATACGGTGCACCACATTTTCCGACAGGGCGTTGGTCAGCTTGTTGGCGAAATAGGCCTTCAGAATGTCACAGGGCAGCAGCACCATCTCAATGCCGGCGATGAAACAGACCGCCTGCATCCGGGTGCCGCCTGCGGTACCGACCGAAATCACCGAGAGCCAAAGTATCCAAAGGAACGGGTTGACAGTATTCATAAAAAAACCTTTCCCCAATTCGCTGAACACCCCCTTCCAGTTGATAGCCTCGCTCAAATCGTGATCCTTGATCCTTTTACGTTTAGGATGCGCCTTCTTGAAGAAAAGATAGAGGCCGTAAAGCACCATGAAGCCGCTGCCCACCATGCCGAGAAGTATTTGGAAAAAACGGTTTTCCACACAAAAGCTGGCACCCCAGTAGCAGAGGGAAAGGATAAGGATATCGCTGAACGCTATCCCCACCGCAAACTGGAATCCGGAATAGAAACCCTTTGTAATGCTCGTCTGCAGGATGGCGAACAAGGCGGGCCCCAGAACAAAAATGAACGGGAGCCCGACCATCATTCCTTTAAAAAGCGACCATATCATGGCATCTTCAAATTATCCGCAATGATAATATGTTTTTACGATCTCCATCATCCGTTCGGGATGCTTTTCCAATTCCTCACGGATGTTCTGGTCGTTGTATGATTTCAGTTTGGCCACCAAGTCGTTGATCAGCTCGGGTGTGAAGACGCCGTGCCGCTCGTAATACTCGCGGTGCTGCTCCAGAACCACTCCCGACTCATAGCATGAGGTGGGCAGGCTCTTAAGCGAATCGGCCTTTTCACGGTTGGCCTCGTCAAAAATGTTGACATCAACGTAGGTCTCCTTTGCGAAGGCCAGCGGATCCTTCATCTCGAAACCGCAGCGGGCCGCCACCACCAGACCGGCTAAAAGCAGGTAGATGTCCGCGGAGCCGTCCGGGCAGCGGAACTCTACAGTCTGCTTGAAGGAGCCGTCAACAGGATTGGGCTTTTCCATCGGATTGGCGTCGGCCACCATGTCTCCCTTGGAGAGCCATCCCAGCGGCACACGCACCAGCACGGAGCGGTTGCGGTCGCCCCAGCAGATGGAGGTCGGAGCCTCCTGATGAGGCACCAGACGGAAATATGATGTCGGATTGGCGTTACCGAAAGCGGTCAGCGAAGCGGCGCACTGCATGTAGCCGGCGATGGCCTTGCGGGCGGTCTCGCTCAACACGCCGTCCTTAACATACTGGTTGACACCATCCTTGGTAATCTGGGTGTGGATGTGCAGACCGCTGCCCGCCTTTCCCACCGTAATCTTCGGGGCAAAGGTGACATCCAGGCCATATTCGTATGCCAGCTGGCGGATAATCCATTTGGCGATGATCAGCTGGTTGGCTGCATCCTCGACATCGGTCACCAGAAATTCGATTTCGTTCTGCTCATAAATCTTGTCGCCCAAGGTGAAGTTGCCCACTTCGGAATGGCCGTACTTGATGGTGCCGCCGGCCTGGGCGATATAGTACATGGCACGTGCGCGGAACTCACCGAACTTGCAGTATGGGCCCGACTCGTGGTATCCGCGTTGGTCGGTGGCGGGGAACAGCTCGTCCTTGTCGCCAACCACATAGTACTCAAGCTCGCCCATCGCCTTGAATTCCATGCCTGTGACATCCTGGAAAGATTTTTTTGCCTTTTTCAGTATGTACTCCGGGGAGGTCTCCAACGGCTTGCCGTCCTTGGTGTAGTAGGAACACATCAGGCAGAGGGTCGGGATTTCCGCAAAGGGATCCATGAATGCGCTGCGGAAACGGGGAATCACATAGAGGTCGCTGGAACCGGCCTTCACAAAGGAGAAAAGGCTGGAACCGTCCACCCGTTCGCCGTAGGAGAGAATCTGGTTGAGGTAATCGCTGTCGGTAAGGACAAAGTTCAGCGATTTCAGCCGGCCGTCGCCCGCCACATAGCGGAAATTCAGCATCCGGATCTCATTTTCCTCAATGTAGCGGATGATGTCCGCCTTGGTGAAATCCACAGGATTCTTGTGCAGGAACTGAACCAGCGGGTTCATACAGAAGGTTTGTTCTTTGAATTGCTCCATATCGTTGATTTTTTAGTTAATATGCAAAAGTAATCATTTTTCGGATTGCTTCCGGCTTTTTCCGGAAAATATTAGCGAATCTTTTTGTACATGCGTTTCCAGCGGATTTTGCCATCGCCCAATTTCTTGAACTTGTCAAGGGAAAGCCATACGAAGGCGGCGCGTCCCGCAATGTGGTCCTCAGGCACAAAGCCCCAGAAGCGGGAGTCGGCCGAGTTGTGGCGGTTGTCGCCCATCATCCAGTAATAGTTCTGCGCGAAGGTGTATTGGTGTGCCTCCACCCCATCAATGTAAATCTTTCCGTCGCGCTCCTGCAGGTCATGACCCTCGTAATTCTTGATAATGCGCCGGTAGAGGCAGATTGTACTGTCGTCCAACTGCACCGTCTCCCCCATTTTCGGAATGCGAAGCGGGCCGAAATTGTCCTTGTTCCAAGGATAGCGCGGGTCATAGGGGAAAATGTCCGGATCGGCATAGCCGGCAGTGTCCAGCAGACATTCAACACCTATTACATTACTCATGCTCCGGATGGCATTCACCTGCGCATCGTGCAGGCAGCCTATGTCGGCTGTAATTCCTGAATGGTAATCCTCCTCGTTGATGTCAAGACGCTGGCGCACCGTCTGATTCAATCCCACTCCGTTGTGGCTGACCTGATACAGGAACTGCTGCTTTTCGGGCTTGTACGCCTTTTCGCCGTTCACATACAGCACACCGTCAACGATGCGGAGTTCATCGCCAGGGACACCCACACAGCGCTTGATGTAGTTCTCACGCTTGTCGGAGGGACGATAAACCACATCGAATTCCGCCGCAAGAACCTCACGGGCCTTGCCGGGATGGTTGTCCCACCCATATTTGTTGAATAGCTCCGCATAGGTGTGCCACTCCCCTTCACACATGTAATAGTCACCCGCATGGGCGCGAGGATGGCGGTAGGCGCGCTCCAAAGCTCGCAGCACCCCGTAATAGCTCTCGTTCTGCCGCTGCAGGATAACCGTGTCACCGTCAGGATAGTTGAAGACCACCGCATCGTTACGCTGCAGCGGACGGTACCCCGGCATACGCATATACGGCAGACGCACTATGTCCGTGTATGACTTGTGGTATTTGAACAACGGCAAAGTATGGTGCACAAAAGGAAATTGAATGAAGGTCTGCGGCACTCTCGGCCCATAGGCCATCTTGCTGACACATAGAAAATCACCGACCATCAGGGTGCTCTCCATGGAGGAGGTGGGGATTTTGTAGAATTCGAACATGAAGGTGCGGATGATATGTGCGGCCACGACGGCATAAATGATGGCGTCGCACCATTCCCGCGCCTTAGTCTTTTTGCCCTCAGGCGATTCACCGGCCTCCCTGCCCGAAATCTGACGGCTGGAAAAGAGTCCGATTTCCAGCTTTGGCATTTCAGCGACCTTATGGAACACCTCCCTGCGGGAGAATCCGAGGTACGGGAAATACAGGCAGGGGAAGCAGGTTGCCGGTATCAGCACAAGGTATGAAGTTTTGCCGAAACGGCGGATGGTTTTCCAGACCATCAGGAAGAACATGAAGATGGAGAGGTATGGGATGGCGATGAAGATGAGCCACCACATCGGGCGCTCCAGCACCCGCAGCCAGACAATCATATTGTAGACCGGAACAATGGATTTCCAGCCCGCATAGCCCGCCTTTTCAAAAATTTTCCACAGTCCGAGGAAGGTTCCTATCAGATATATTATGGTGAACACCACCATGAACGTGATTGACAAGTCCATTCTGTTACTTAATATTCAATGTTTTAACAATAAAAAACCTCTTCGGGAAACCCCGAAAGAAAGCTGTTGCAAAAGTAACACAAAAAATGATAACTTCCGCAATTTCTGAAAAAAAAGGCGGATTTGCATCCGCCCTGCATTTTTTCACCTGTTCCGCCCTATTCCACCTTCACAAACTTCAGCGTCTGCACGCCGTTTTGGGAGCGGTAGCGGACAAAGTAGGTGCCGCTGCTGTAGCGGCGGCCGGCACCGATAAGCGTGCCGCCATCCTCCACCACAATGCGGGCATGGCGACCCAGACGGATGGTCGCGCCACGGGAGGCCACAAAAGTGCAGCCCGCGCCCACATGCACCTCCGCGCTGTCACCCACAGACAAGGTGCTTCCACTGTCTAAAAGCACACTGCTTTTGTTTTCCAGCAACAGGCTGCTCTGTGGCCCCATGCGGAACACCGAGCCGGGCAGGCAGCGCAGTCGGCTCACCGGAGCGAACTCGCCGCTCACGCTGTCGCGGAAGGGCTGCTCCGGCATGCGGTTTTGTGTTAATGTGATTCTGTGGCCGCGTGTAAGGTTTGCCTCCTCTCGCAGCATCACACGTCCTGTCCATATTACATCGTTGGTGATGTTGTAATCGTCCCAGCGGATACGCACCAGGAAGTCCCTGTCCGGCAGCGGAACAATCGTGATTCCCAGGCCGCTCAGCCTAGTGTGGCGCACGTTGCGCGGGTTGTCATGATTGTAGGCATAGTCCGAATGACCGCCTCCCATAAGATAGTTGTAATACACCTTGACGTTGCAGGTGCTTGGATTGGTCCCCATGTTTATATGGGAAAAACAGGAGAAGGCGTCCGCATTGTCCCCGAGGAATGCAAGGTCAACGGTGTCGCGGCCGGTCACTTTGCGCAACGGCGAGAATTCATGACGCAACTGCAGCGTGTCGGCATCCGCATCCGGATGGAACTGACGTTCCAGGTCCGAATAGCCGTTGAATGGATTCTCCGTACCTTCCACAAGATAATGAAAGTGCATATTGTCATCAAAGCATGAGAAAAGATAGGGATTTGCGGAATCAACAACCAGCGTGTAATCATGGAAGCCTTCCGCAGGTATCTGCCGCAGGTTGTCCCGCTCGTCCGGATAGCGGACATTATATCGGAAAACGGCCTTATGGTTACCGGACAAGGTGTCAGTGAGTATGTCGCGGCCGATCTGGTAATAGGCATAGACACCGGCCGTTCCAGCCGGACGTCCGCTGCCCGGAACATTGCTGTGCTGAAGGAAGTCCAGTTTGTTGTTTTGTCCGATTTTGTGGTTCTCCAACCAGATGTACTGGTTTGAACAGACACTGCCGTCGGTGTATGGCAGCCGGATGCGCACCGCATCCCCCCATGTGACGAAATCACGCAGCCGGAATGTCCGGTTACCGTCCGCACGGGAGATGTCTGAGACCAGATATGAACCGTTCGTGCTGTCATGGGCGGTGATATAGTCCGGTGCGTCAGGATGTTTCCAGTGCATCCGCCACCGTTCGTAGCCGTTACAGCACACAAGGCTGGAACCGATGCATCCCATCAGCCCGTAGCCTCCCTGGACGGTAAGGAAAGGCATCCTTTCCGCCGTTCCGCGGTGGTTTCCGCCTGAAGTATGGAATTCATTCCCGCCGAAAAGCTTGTGGGAGATTTCATGGCAGATAACACTTGTCGGATTCTTGCCGATGTCCGTGTTGCCCACATACTGGACAGTTCCAAAACCGCAAAAAGGGAATATTGTGTCACACATGGTAAGGGAGTTCCCAGAAAAGCTGAAGCTGTTCCCCTGCCCTGGATCCATGGCCCCGAACTCCTCCGTAAGGTTCCGGAAGAAAAATTGGATAAAAGGGGCGCAGCCGTCCAGCATTATCGAAGAGCTTTTCTGACCCTTTGAAAAGCCGTACTGCCATCCCATGTCATGCCCGTACAGGGTTTTCAGACCTCCGCAGCTGTCCATGAATCGGATGGCGGCGGAGATGATTTCCGAAAAGGAGGTGATGTCCGTGTAATAGTAATAGCCATGATGATCCCGGCCGTCCTCAATCCGACTCTCACTGATGTTAACCACAACAAAATCGCCGGTCAGCTGCAGGGAGTCGAACGAGGATTCGCCGAACACCCGCGTGATGCAGCCCGTCAGACGTTCAGGATCATATACGGTGTTCATGAATGTGGTGTCCGACAGATAGGATGGTATGGCCTCATTATTGATGCCTTCATGCTGCGCATTGTTCCAAACCCCGTTGTTTTCCGGAAAAGGGTTCCAATCCGGATGCCAGTCGTAGATGACGTTAATGAAAATGTTAAGCGTCCGAACCTTGGCGTCCGGTTCCAATCCGTTTCCGCTCCAACTGCGTAAGACTGCCTCCGGTTTCTGCGCCTGAAGGACGAGAGGCAGAAACATCAGGATGAAAAGCAGTTTTTTCACGCGAGCAGATCCTCCATGGTGAAGAAACCGGTTTTGCCCACAAGGAATTCCGCCGCCGTCACCGCTCCCAACGCGAATGCCTTACGGTTGAACGATTTGTGCGTAATCCGGATTTCATCCATCGGGGAGGTGTAGATGACCGAATGGGTGCCGACCTGGCTGCCCAGCCGCTGCGAGGTGATTGAAAGCTCCGCCCGGTTGTCATTCTCCTTGTTGATCCAGGAATCCTTGTGCGGCAGCGCCGCAATGATGTCCTCGGCCAGCACGATGGCGGTGCCGCTGGGCGCGTCCTTCTTGGAGGTGTGGTGGATCTCCTCCATGCTCACGTCATATTCGGCATGTGGCGCCATAAGTTTTGCAAGGTAGCGGTTCAGCCGGAAAAAGAGGTTCACACCAAGGCTGAAATTTGAGGCGTAGAAAAAGCTCTGCCCCTGCTCCCTGCACTGCCGCTCCACCTCCGGCAGCTTGTCGTACCAGCCTGTGGTGCCGACCACAACCGGCTTGTGTGCCTCGAAACAGCGGCGGATGTTTTCCATCACAACCGAAGGCATGGAGAAGTCGATTGCCACGTCCGCAGAGGCGAAGCCTTCGGCCTGCTTTTTCCAGTCCTCCTCACTGTCGATATAGGCGACTACCTTGTGCTTGCGCTCCAGGGCGACAATCTCCACCTGCTCCCCCATTTTACCGTAACCGAGAATAGCGATTTTCATGATATGCTTTTATTAAAAATGTGTTCTAATAACGCGAACATATAACGAAATCGTATGCCTGTATGAACTTTTTTTTGTGGAGTTCTAAAATAAAGAAAAAGGTGAAAGCAGGGAATTTTAGAAGTTCCCCTATAGTAACGCCGCCATGTATAAGGGCAGATACACAATACCGTCCTTTTCCTTCAGATCAGCGGAGTGAAGCACAAACGCCGTGGAGAGCTGTTCGTTATATTTGCGGCAGAATTTCTCCAGCGAGGCGATTGTGTATTTGGTGGTGGATTTGACCTCTATAGGGCAGATGTTGTGTCGGTTTGTGATGACAGGCTTCCTGACAAGAAAATCAATCTCCATCCGCTCTTCTGCATCAGTTTTTGAATATGACGAGTAGAAGTATAGTTTATGCCCGGATGCACAAAGCATTTGTGCCACAATATTTTCAACCAGCATACCCTTATTGATTTCCAGTTTGTCAAGCAGCAGTTTCTGGTAGAGCTTTTCATTTGTGATGGTGTTTTCATCAAAAGCATGCGAGATAAGCAGCCCCGTATCAGCCATGTAGCATTTGAGGGTGAAGCTGTCCATACGCATTTTCAGTCCTACGGATGGTTCCGTGGCTGCATAGCAGACATTCACAATCCTGGCATCCGACAGCCAGAAGAACGAACTCTCATAATCGCGAAAACGGGCTGTGTCGGAAATGTGGGAAAGGCGGAACCTTTTCTCGTGACGCTGCAGTTCCGCAGGTATCTGGTCGAATATCCCTTTCACCTTGCTTTCGTAACCGACTGCATATTTTTCTATATCGGCGCGATAAAGGGACAGAATCTCCCTCTTTGCAATATCGGCATCCTCAAAGCTCCTGTTTTCAAAAAATGCCAGAACAGCCTGGGGCATTCCGCCGACAATCATATATTGGCGGAACATGTCCATCACTTTGCGATGAAGTGGGCCTAACGGGTTGCGATTTTCAAAGCACTCCCTGACAAACGGCATGGTCATATCGTCGCCTGCCGCCCACAGAAACTCCTCAAAATCCATCGGGTACATGGATATGCGATGCTCTTCAGATGGAATGACAATATCCTTGACATTGCGGTTAATGCTGACAAGCGAACCGGTTTCAAGATAGTCGTAACGTCCGTCCGCCACAAGGTATTTTATGGCTGCGCGCGCCCTTGGGTAGAGCTGGACCTCGTCAAAAATAATGAGCGAATCCCTTTCATACAGCCTGACACCAAAATAAACCGAAAGATGCATAAAGAACAGGTCAAGGTTGGTCAGGTATTCGTCAAAAATAGTCATCAACGGCTTGTCGGCTTTGTTGAAATCCACAAGAATGTACGATTTGTACTCATTGCGTGCAAATTCCTCTGCAATGTAGCTTTTCCCGACACGCCTTACACCATCAATCATGAGTGCAACCTTCCCCTTGCGGCGTTGCTTCCAGAACAACAATTCATTGTAAATCTTTCGTTTCATAACTTTAATTCACCAATCCTAACGATTCTTACACCTGTTTTCGCACGATTCCAAGCGATTCATACATGCTGTTTCGCACGATTCCAAGCGATTTTGCCGCAAAAGTACAACTTTTTTCAATATGAATTCTTATTCGACATAAAAAATCAAACCCGCATTCCGTGTTCAGATTTGTCTGTATTGGTCTATCTCTTGTTTGGACATAACTAACGAATAATTACTCTATTTTAAAACATCCACTATATTCAAAAACATCAGAATCTTAAAACCATCCGCATACCCAATGCCGGAGCCATTACAGCCGCATACGGGAGCGGTTCCGCTATGCAAGGCCGAACCCCAAGCGTAAGGTTGTCCGACACGTCGTATGTGGAGAAATGGGCGTCCACCATCGCATCCACAATGTTCAGGCCGTAACAGATAAAAAAGACAAAGACCCCCAACTCCTGGTTGCGCTGGTAATGCTTCTCATTGAACGCGACATTCTCGGTGCTCATGTTGGCAAGTTCCGGATTCAGCCCCTCCGTGGCGCCGTTCAGCCGCAAACGGTATTCGTCCCTGTAATAGAGGTATTTTTCATGATTGCTGTAAAGCCAGTATCCGGCACCGCCGATGACACCATAGACAATCGGAACCTTCCAATACTTTCCGTTGTATATCTGGCCGCCACCCGGAATAATGGAACATAGCGCAGCCGTTTTCGGATATTTCTCCTTTTTTGCTGAGACAAGGCCAACGCTGTCCGAAGTCTGTGCCATTTCTGCGGAAGCCCCCTTCGCCCCCACCTGCTGTGCAAGCCCGACAGGCAGCAGCAGCATGCAACACAATCCCAACAGCAGACAGTTCCTCACAAGTTCCTCACCCCTTTTCCTGTAACAATGCCATAATGCGTTCAAACTCTTCGTCCGAACGGAAACGAATGGTAAGGCTGCCCCTCCCCTTCAGGTTGCGGCTGACCTCAACCTTGGTTTTCAGCTGGGACGACAAGCGTTCGCAAGCATCCCGGTGTGCCGAAGGAAGTTCCGTCTTAACAGGCCTCGCGGCAGCCCTGACAGCCTCCTGCTGCAAGGCACGCATACGCTCCTCCACCTGACGTACGGAGAGCCCCTTTTCAAGAATTTCGTCCAAAAGCCTCTGCTGTAAAGCGGCATCATCCACAGGAACCAGTGCGCGGGCATGACCCATTGTGATTCGCTGGTCGCGGAGCGCCTCCTGAACCGGCAGGCCCAATTTCAGAAGCCGTAGATAATTTGTGACCGCAGAACGGCTTTTACCAACCTTGTCGGCCAAATCCTCCTGTGTAATGCGGCACTCGTCAAGAAGACGCTGCAACGAAACAGCGATTTCTATCGGATTCAGATCCTCACGCTGGATGTTCTCCACCAGCGCCATCTCCATCATCTGCACATCGTCCGCGGTACGCACATAGGCGGTCACCATGGTCAGTCCGGCCATCCGGCAGGCACGCACACGCCGCTCACCGGAAATCAGCTGGTAGCGGCCATCCCCCATGTCGCGGACGGCAACCGGCTGGATCAGCCCCTGTTTTTTGATGGAGGCCGCAAGTTCGGCCAAAGCCTCCTCTTCAAAACTGTTACGCGGCTGCCACGGGTTGGTCTCTATGGCGTCCAACGGGATTTTTGAAATGCTGCCGGCCTTGATCCGGCTGGGGGAATCCTGCGGGACAATGCTGTTTTCCGTATAGTCGCCCAACAAGGCGCTCAACCCGCGCCCCAATCCGGTCCTATTCTCTTTTTTTGCTGTCATCTTTCTTCTCTTTTCCCTTGTGTTCGGAAACGCCCTGCTGCTTCTGCAGGATTTCTCTTGCAAGATTCAGGTAGTTCACAGCCCCCTTCGATGTGGCTTCATACATAAGCACAGGTTTTTGGAAACTGGGAGCTTCGCTCAAACGAACATTCCTGTAAATAACCGTATTGAACACAAAATTCTTGAAATGGGTCCGCACATCCTCAAGCACCTGGTTGCTCAGTCTGAGCCTGTTGTCGTACATGGTCAGCAGAATCCCTTCGATATTCAGGTCAGGATTCAGGTTATTCTGCACAATCTTGATGGTGTTCAGCAGTTTGCCCAAACCCTCCAGGGCAAAATACTCACACTGGACAGGAATAAGAACCGTGTCGGCGGCGGTCAGCGCATTGACTGTGATCAGCCCCAGCGAAGGTGCGCAGTCGATTATGATGAACTCGTATTCGGAACGGACCTCATCAAGCATACGGCGCATCATGGTCTCCCTTTCCGCAAAATTCACCAGTTCGAGTTCTGCGCCGACAAGGTCTATGTGCGCGGGCAGCATGTCCAGATTAGGCACATTGGTCTTGCGGATGGCCTCCCGGATCGGGGTCTCACCGATCATCACCTCGTAAATGCTGGAGGTAACCTCCTGCGGATTGAGGCCGAGACCGGAACTTGCGTTGGCCTGCGGGTCGGCGTCTATGAGAAGCGTGCGGTGCTCCAGCACGCTGAAGCTGGCCGAAAGATTGATGGAAGTGGTTGTCTTTCCGACTCCTCCCTTCTGATTGGCTATAGCGATTACTTTACCCATTTTCCTAATATTTAGAATTTGCAAAGATAGTAAAAAAGTAAATAGGAAACAACTTGACGCCATATAAAATATTTCTGAAGAAACAGGCGGATGATATTAATTTTTTAACTACTTTAGCAATTTGAAATTCATTTTAACACATACGTTATGAAGAAACTAAACAAAGTATTGTTTGTCAGTTTGTTATCCCTGTTTGTCATAGGGACTGCACATGCACAAATCACAAAGAGCCCCGCTGCAGATGCTGACAAAGCCTTCAACACCTTCCAATATGTGGAGGCTGCGCAACTGTACAAGAAGGCCTACAGCAAGGTGAGAAGGAATCCGGTGGAGAAACGGCGCATCATGTTCCAGATGGCCGAATGCTACACCCTGACCCACAACCTTAAAATGGCCGAAAAACAGTACCTGAAACTGGAAAAGGTGAACTACCAGAAGGACAACCCTTTGATTTTCCTCCGTCTGGGCGACATCAACCGGCTGCGGAAGGATTTCCCGAAGGCACTGGAATACTATAAAAAATACAAACAGTACAATCCAGACGATCCGCGCTGCGACGACCGCATCGAATCGGCCACACTTGCGCCTGAGTGGATCAACAACCCAACCCGCGACGAAGTGGAGAACATGAAGCGGTTCAACACGCCGCAGAACGAATGGGTGCCTGCATGGGGACTGCCCAAGAAGGAGAACCAGATTGTCTTCACCTCCTCCAGGGAAGGCGGTGCGGGCGGCAAAAAGACCGATGCCTGGACGGGCGAAGGTTTCTCCGACCTCTATGTCTCCAACAAGCCGAAGAGCAAACTGACGGAATTCCCGGGAGAATGGACATCACCGGTAATGCTGGACAACAGCGGCATCATCAACAGTGAGGCCAACGAGGGTGAGGCGACATTCAACGGCAAAGGCACCACCATCTATTTCAGCCGCTGCCCGAACGAAAAGAAGACCGTCTCCTACTGCCAGATTTACCAGGCCACGAAAAAGGGGAAATCCTGGGCTGACCCGCAGCTGATCCCGCTGGGTTCCGATTCGTTCGACTATGTGCATCCGGTCATCTCCAGCGACGAGCTGACCCTCTACTTTGTCTCCGACATGCCGGGCGGACACGGCGGATACGACATCTGGAAAACCACCCGTCCGAAAAAGAACAAACCGTTCGAGAAGCCGGAAAACCTGGGTCCGGTCATCAACAGCTACGACCATGAGATGTACCCCAGCCTGGAGAACGACTCCACCCTCTATTTTGCATCAAAGGGTCATGTAAACCTGGGCGGATTCGACATCTTTGTCTCGCACTTCACCAACGGCGAATGGAGCAAGCCGGAGAACATGAAATACCCCATCAACTCCGAGGCTGACGACTACGGCATCATCTTCGACCACTCCGGCGCTCTGGATGCGGTTTCAGGCTTCCAATACCTGCGCAAGGGCTACTTCACCTCCAACCGTGAGGGAGGCCGCGGCGGTGACGACATATGGACATTCCTGCTGCGCCCGCTCATCTTCACCCTTTCAGGTTTTGTGAAGGACAGCGTGACCCTGCAGTACATTGACGGAGCCACCGTCACAGTCAAGGGCTCTGACGGTGCCGAATACCAGACCACAACCGACATCCGCGGATACTACAGCTTCGACAAGACCAAGATCCTGCCGGAGGTGACCTACGACATCCATGTAAAAAAGAGCGGATACTACGACAACGAGAACTGCCGCGGACGCGAGACCACCGTCGGACTGCTGGAGAACAAGGACTTGAAACATAATTTCATCCTCAACCCCATCCCGAAGGAGCCGGTTTTGCTGCCTGAAATTCTGTACGATTTGGCCCGTTGGGAACTTAAGCCCCAGTATCAGGACTCCCTGATGGGACTGTACAAAATCATGAAGGAGAACCCCACCTTTGTGATTGAGCTGCGCTCCCACACCGACGTGCGCCCCATCCCGATGACCAACGACACGCTGTCACAACGCCGTGCCGAATCCTGCGTGAACTTCCTGATCGACTCCATGCACATCGATCCGGCCCGTCTGGTGGCAAAGGGATACGCCGAACGTGTGCCGAGAACGCTTGAGCGTGACATTGTCTCCCGCGGATATCTGTTCAAGAAAGGGACCGTGCTCACTCCGGAATACATTAGCAGCCTCTCCCCAAAGAACAAGCAGGAGGCGGCGCATGACCTCAACCGTCGTACCGAATTCATGATTCTCCGCGACGACTACGTGCCCACCAACGACACTGTCTTCGCTACGGATCCCACCCAGCCGCGTGTAAGCATCATCACGCAGAAATTCATCAAGATTGCAACGGAAAACGAAGGCCAGATTGTACGTGGCGACTGCTATGTGAACAGCAAAACCTTGAAGTTCCGTATAGAACAGGATGCTGAAAAATTCACCATCTCCTATGAGCAGGCCATGAAATTCTTGAAGGACCACATCATCACCATCGCCGACTTTGAGAAGGGCGCAGCAGCAATCGTACCTGAAACCGGATACATCATCGACGGTTCGGTCCTATACATCGAATCGCTGCAGATCGGTGACGATGTTCTGGAGAATGTGGCCTTCACCGTGGTGAAGGACCAGCAGGATCCTATCGTTATCGGCTCGAAGAGCTTCATTGAGGAATTCGGCTCCTACACCATCAACGTTTCCGAGCAGAAACTGATTTTCGACTAAATAAGGTCGAAGCCACAAATACACGCAGAGACAACGCAGCCTTGCGTTGTCTCTGCGTTTTAAAACGTATACATTATATATAATTATAATATGGAAGAGACACCAGCATTCTACACAAGAAATCCTTTCCTCTCCTGCCGGAGGCTGACACGCGAGGTTTCGGTGGGCGGAACCGTCATGGGAGGCGGACAACCGGTTCGCATACAGTCCATGGCAAACATCCCCACCATGGAGACGGAGGCCTGCGTACGGCAAATCATCCGGTTGGCGGAGGCAGGCAGCGAGTATGTGCGTGTGACCGCTCCGCGCATGGAGGAGGGCCGGAATCTGGCCGCCATAAAAAAAAGGCTGGAAGAGGAGCACTGTCACGTCCCGATAGTGGCCGATGTGCACTTCACACCGGATGTGGCTGAGGTGGCGGCGGAAATCGTGGAGAAGGTGCGCATTAACCCGGGCAACTACACCGACCGGAAAATCCTGACAGAATACAGCGAAAAGGACTACCGCGAAGCCCTTGAAAAGACGGCGGACAAGCTGGTGAGACTTCTGAAAATATGCCAGCGCAACGGCACCGCCCTGCGCATCGGCGTAAACCACGGCTCGCTCTCCCCGCGCATCGTCAGCCGCTACGGGGACACACCTCTCGGCATGGCCATGTCGGCAATGGAATTTCTGGAGATATGCGAGGATTACGGCTTCCGTCAGACTGTCGTCTCGATGAAGGCAAGCAATGTGCGCATCATGACCGAATCGGTGCGGCTGCTGGTTGCCATGGCGGACGCAAAAGGCTGGAACGTCCCGATTCACCTGGGTGTCACCGAAGCGGGAAACGGCGCCTACGGCCGGATAAAATCGACAGCCGGAATCCTCCCCCTGCTCTATGACGGCATCGGCGACACCATACGGGTCTCCCTGACCGAAGCGCCGGAAAACGAGATTCCGGTCGCGCGTCTGCTCGCCGGTATTGCGGAGGAGAGATGCCACGTTTCACCTGAACAGGGAACAGACACTGGCAAAATCGCATACGACCCATACCGCTTCACACGACGCACAGGCACGCAATGCGGAACTTTTGGTGGCGGAAAAACTGTTGTCATCAGCGGTTGGGAAGGGAAAAATCCGGAAGATTTGCCCGAAGCGGCAATGGCGGAGCACCCGCATGTGACCCCAACCGGCCAAATTCCGGACAACGCCCAAGCCATAGTGTTGGAGACAACAGGCGACAACCCGCCTCTGGAGATGCGTCATTTCTTCAACCGGCTGATCACACAGGGATGCAGCGCTCCTGTCATTATCAGACGGCACTACACCGACACGGACTGGAACAGCTTTGCAGCAAAGGCCACGGCGGATTACGCCTCAATTTTCATTGAAGGCTGGGGCGACGGCATCTGGATTTGCAATCCGAATTTCCCTCAGGAAAAAATATACAATCTGTCACTTCAGATTCTGCAGGCATGCGGCATCCGCTTCAACCAGGCCGAATACATCGCCTGCCCCTCCTGCGGGCGGACCCAGTACCGGATTGAGGAGGCTTTAGAGGAGATAAAAAGGAGGACCTGCCACCTCCGGAACCTTAAAATCGGCGTTATGGGCTGCATAGTGAACGGTCCGGGCGAGATGGCCGACGCGGACTACGGCTTCGTGGGCTGCGGAGGCGGCAAGGTGAGCCTGTACAAAGGGAAGCAGCCTGTATACCATCAGGTGCCGCAGGAAAAGGGCATCGACATGCTGATCCAACTTATTAAGGAGAACGGCGACTGGACAGAACCTGCAAGGTGAACGAACTCACACAAATATTGAGACAATACTGGGGGCATAGCCAGTTCCGTCCCTTACAGGAGGAGATTATCCGCTCCACCCTGGAAGGGAAAGACACGCTGGCGCTGCTGCCGACCGGCGGAGGAAAATCAGTCTGCTTCCAGGTGCCCGCCATGGCGAAAAAAGGGCTCTGCCTGGTAATCTCACCTCTTATTGCGCTTATGAAGGATCAGGTGGAGAACCTGAAAAAAAAGAACATTCCCGCAGAAGCCGTCTACACCGGCATGAACGCCACTGAAATAAGCCTGATACTGGAACAGGCTGTGAAGGGGGAGCTGAAATTCCTGTACGTCTCACCGGAAAGGCTGCGGAACAAGCAGATGCAAAGCTGCATCCAGGCCATGGACATTTGCCTGCTGGCGGTGGATGAGGCACATTGCATCTCACAATGGGGCTACGATTTCCGGCCGCCCTACCTTGAAATTGCTGAAATCAGGCCGCTGCTGCCACAAGGCACCCCGGTGCTGGCCCTGACAGCAACCGCCACGCCCGAAGTGGCCGCAGACATCCAGGAGAAACTGAAGTTCAAGGAACAGAACATTTTCCAGAAAAGCTTTGTGCGGGACAATCTCACCTATTTTGTCTTCAAGGAGGAGAACAAGGAGAAACGGCTGCTCAACATCATCGCACGCACCCCCGGAAGCGGCATTGTATATGTGCGGAACCGCCGGAAGACTCAGGAGGTGGCAGCATTCCTGCAACAGCACAACATAACCGCCGATTTCTATCATGCAGGACTGAATCTTAAGGAGAGGGATCGGAAGCAGAACCTGTGGACCAAAGGGTACACACGGATTATTGTGGCCACAAACGCCTTCGGCATGGGAATTGACAAACCGGACGTGCGATTTGTGGTGCATCTGGATTTGCCGGACACACTCGAAGCCTACTTCCAGGAGGCCGGCCGGGGCGGAAGGGACGGCAAGCAGGCTTACGCGGTGCTGCTGTACGAAAAAGCCGATCTGGACAACCTGAACCGGAACTTTGAAAACAGCTTCCCTCCGCTCCAACAAATCAGGGAAATCTACAACGCCCTCGGCAACTACTGCCAGATTCCGGTCGGCAACGGTGCCGGCGCAACCTTCCCTTTTGACAACTCCGGATTCGCCCATCAGACCGGATATAACCCGATTGTAACCTACAATGCGCTCAAATTCATTGAACGGGCCGGCCTGATTCTCTTTACGGACCCTTACCAGAACGCCTCAAAAATATACTTTCCGTGCAACCGTGACCAGCTGTACCGTTTTCAGGTTGAAAACAAGTTCTACGACCCGCTGATCAAACTGCTCTTACGCACACACGCAGGACTTTTCACCCAGTTCACACGTATTGATGAAGCGGAGATCAGCCGTAGGGCGGCCATCCCCCTGGAGACTCTGGTGGACATGCTGCACAAACTGAACGACAGCGGTATCCTGATTTACGAGGAGAAAAGCGAAAAGCCGACCCTCACCTGGCTGGAGGATCGGATGGACGGCCGCTATATGCGCCTTTCAGAAGAGATTTACGAAAACAGGAAAAAGGCGGCACGGCAGCGCTTGGAGGCGGTTGTAAACTACGTCACCTCACAAACTCACTGCCGCAGCAGACAGCTGGTCGCCTATTTCGGGGAAAATGACGCCGTCCGGTGCGGCAAATGCGATGTCTGCCTCTCGCGCAACAGTGCGCAACTGTCCGAATGGGAGTTCGACGAACTTCTGAACAAGGTCAAACCATTGCTGAAAGCGGAACGGCTTACCATTGATGAACTGACGCAGAAAACCGATATACAGGAAGATAAACTCGTAAGACTTGTCCGTTGGCTGCTTGACAACGACAAGGTGGCCGAGGACGAAAGAAAAAAATTGCACTGGCAGTGATTCATATTGCAAAATTGACTACTTTTGCACTTTCAAAAATGCCACTTTGGCTCAGTTGGTAGAGCAACGCATTCGTAATGCGTAGGTCCCCGGTTCGAGTCCGGGAAGTGGCTCTGGAGGAGCGGTTTCCCGCAAGGGATCCGCTCCTTTTTTTTGCTACCGCCGCAATTTCATACAATGGCGGTTCCGGATTGTATTTTTGTATGGCGGAATTTGCTACTTTTGCAGCCGGATTCAAACATGGACAGCATGAAGAAAACGCATCTCATCATCACAGCCGCTGCAGCCGCCATTGCAGGAGCAATTATATTCCTGATAGTGGCGCAGAATACGCGCAAAACGGTAAGAACAGACATTCCAAACAGCATCTATTACTGGAACACACGGTTCAGAATAGATAAGAACGAGGCGCAATTCCTGAAGAGAAATGACATCCGCCGGATGTATGTCCGTTTTTTTGATGTGGACCTTAACCGTGAAGACTATTTCCATGACACCTGCGCCCCCGTGGCCGACATCGAATTTTACAGGGAGGATTTGGATTTGGTTGACAGTCTGAAGGTGGAAATCGTCCCGGTGGTTTTCATCACACCGGCGGCCATCCGCCATTACCGCTCCTTCACCGACAATCTGGCGCACCGGATTCATGCCATGTGCCGGAGATACAGCATCAGCATCAGTGAGGTGCAGTTCGACTGCGACTGGACCGCCTCCACCCGCGATGACTTTTTCCAGTTCCTGAAAGAGGTCAGGCCCAGCTTGGAAGGTTATTTCCAGAAGAAGATATACATCTCCTCCACCACACGTCTGCACCAGCTGGCCCAAACTCCCCCCGAAGCGGACTACGGCGTGCTGATGTGCTACAACACAGGGGACTTCAAGGATTTCAACACCAAAAACTCCATTCTGGATGTCAAGGATGTGAAACCATATCTGAAATACCTGAAAAAATACCGCCTGCCGTTGGCCATAGCGCTCCCCACCTACGAATGGTACGTGGAATTTGACGGCAACCAAAAGTTTGTGAAACTGGATTCCTATTTCAGCCGCTTGAAAGACACCCTTGAGTACAGGAAAATCGGGGAAAACCTTTACGAAAAGCTTGATGCCCTTGCCTTCCCGGAGGGTTCGACCCGATATGTCCGTCACGATCAGGTCCCGGCCGAAACCATCATTGCAACCAAACAGCTCATACAGAAAAAGTACGGCAAAACTGCAATTGTGCTTTTCAATCTGGAATACTATCAACTGAGAAAATATACGGAAGATGAAATCAAGGCTTTTTTTGATTAGTCTGCTGCTGACAAGCAGCTTGTCGGCCATGGCCTGCTGGTGGAACCAGCTGGAACCTGAAAAACACTGGATTTTCTATTTGGGATACCCTACGGAGGGGAACTGGCAGCTGGCATTGGACAAACAGCTCAAAGAGGAGAACATCACCTTCTGGCACAAGTATGTTGGGGGAGCTGTGCCGCGTGAGGCGGTGGAAAAGGCCATATATGAAGTGTTTCTGCTGAACGAAAATACCACAGACCCTTTTTTCGCCCTCCTGATGAAAAAAAGGGACTCCGTCGCCCTGCGATACTGGATGAGCCTGAAGACCCAAGATCCGCGCTACGAAAATGAGATGCGCTGGAGACAGTCGGCATGGTGGTATCCCGAATCCGATTCCGACGGGAAGCAATGGGACAACTATCCCTTTGACAAGGATCCGAAAAAACAGAAGATAGATTTGAGCATCATGAAAGTCAGGGAACTGAATGAAGAATGCATGGAACAATGCCCAAACCGTGACATCCGCAACCGGTACGTATTGCAACTGCTGCGGAAATATTTCTACCGCTCGGAATATGAAAATTGCGTGAAATTATGGGAAAAACAGGGCGGCGGGGTTCCGCAAAGCGCACTTCGCACCCAGTGCCTGAACTATTACGGGGGCGCACTGCTGCGGCTCGGACGCAGGAATGATGCCGCCACCGTATATGCCGGAATCGGCTATTTCAACATATTTCTGCATTACGACCCGGAGGTGCTGCGCGAGGTATGCCGTCAGCAGCCGGACAACAGCGGCTTGGAATTCATGGTCCAGCAGTTTGTCAACGCCTATTTTGACCATCCGAAGCCGGAAAAGGCGGCCGCATTCAACCGGCTGGCGGAAGAGATGGTGAGGAACAGGGAGTGCCACAATCCCGCCCTGTGGAAATCGGCGCAGGCCGCCATCGCCTACACCAGCCGCAACACCCGCGAGGCGATGCGCCTGCTCGCGGAATCGGAAAAGCTGCGCGGCAGCGGCATGGTGAAGGAGAACATCCGGATGATGCGCCTGCTGTTCAATTCCACCCGCACCGACAACGACAGCCTGTACGAAGCCGCCCTATACCCCGACCTCCAATGGCTGACGGGCCTCATCAACGCCGACATCCGCAAGACGGACACCAACAACTACGAGGAAAGTTTTTACGGAACATATCTGGAAGGCCTACATGGGGAGACCTTCCTTTCCAACCTTGCACTGCACCGGGTAAAGGTGCTGCGCCGTGTGGTCTATCTCGGTGCGGTCCCACATTTTGAAAGGATTGGAGAACAATACAAGAGCATCGCCTTTCTGAACCTCTACAACGAAGTTTTCAATGATGATAAAAAGGTGCGTGAATATGCACGGAACGGCCAGCTCAAAGCGTTCGTAACACAACGGGGAACAGTGTATCTGCACCCGCCCGTCTATCGTGGAACCTACATCCGAAATTATTGGAACCCCTATCCACATTGGTTCGGGTTTAAGGAGATTGCACGCAAAATATACTCAAACGACACATGGCAGCTGAATTACGACTACAACAGCGATTTTTTCCGTTACATGGATTCATCTTTGTTAGAAGACGTGCTGCAATACGTCGCATTTCTGCAATCGGGTGGAAAAACCCCAATGGAAAGATACCTGATCCGCAACAGCTACCGCGACACAAATTACTATTACGAACTCATCGGCACAAAATACATGCGCAGGCAGCAGTTTGCCGCCGCCGCCAGATATTTCCGGAAGGTATCCGACAAATTCCTTAAAACCCAGAACATTGCGGAATATCTCAATGCCGGGCGCAACCCCTTTGCCGAAAAATGGATCACCAACCGCGAAAAAGGGGTGTATGCTCTCCCCTATGACCCCGTGAAGGAATTTGCCAACAACCCGACCAAGCTGAATTTCTGCCATATCATGCTCCGGCTGCGCGAAACGGCCGCCAAAGGCAAGACAGCAGAGCAACGCGCCCATGCCTCCTATGCCTACGCCGTAGGGCTTTTCCAAAGCAACGGCGGCCACGCCTGGGCGCTGAACCACTATTCGGACAACTGCTATCTCAACATGGAATACCTGACAGAATCATCAGAGCTGTACCTTGACGATGAGGAAGAATCCGCTCCGGACTGGAGGGAATTGTACAGGGAGAAGATGCTCAAACAGGTGGACTTGTGGGCAAACAACGCTTTGAAATACGACAAGGACCGGCTGTTTACGCTGAAATGCAAACTGCTGCACAGCAAACACCGGAACCAGCTGAAGGAAAAGGTGGTGCGGAAGTACGCATGGAGCGACGACTTCACCTACACGGATGAAGTGTTCAACAAGGAGGTGCAGAAGGCCTTCTGCGACAACTGGCAGGACCACAGGAAATGATTTTCCAACCGGCTCCAGACATACGAATCCGTTTTTTGATTACCTTTGCAATTTGTAACAGAGTTATAAAACGAAAATGTTTCTATTTGAAGATGAGCTTGCCATCATTGAAAGTGCGAAGGAAATAGGAACTTGTAGGAGGGTAAGAATTAATCTATAAATCATTCACATAAGCACACAAAATGAAAAAAACACTTTTTCCAACGCTGTTATTTCTGCTGGTTACCACCACATTGGCGGCCCAACAAATACATTGTTCTTTCCCTTATACATATATCACAGAATTTAAAACGATTGACCATGACAGCCTGTATGTGATGATACTGGATTCCAATTTGAAATACGAGGCAAAAACCAATCCGACCCCAATGGAGTATTTCACCCCCTCCGACACTGCCTACAGATCCTGTTTCGTATCGGGAGGTCACATCTATATGATTGATTCTTTAGCATGTAGGAATTACCGGAACTATTCAATGGATGACCAGATAGTGGGCGTTTATAAAACGCAGATCCATAAGGAAAAATTCCTGATTATCGATTACTATAACGGCTACCAATTTGGTACTTTTGTGCAACCGACCTTTTTCATATTCAAGGAGGAAAAAGGGGATTATGTGCTGAAATCCGTATATTTGGTTGGAAATGTGAATGGCTACGACAGCGTAGTGTCCGAATCACTGCGGATGTACTACAAAAAAGGAAAGATTCGGATGGAAGGCATAAACCTTGTGCTTCTGCGTGATCCCGATTGGTTGGAATCCACAGAAGTAATTACATTGCAAAACGCCACTATTAATGGAGTGCCTGCCAAAACAACGTTTGATTCGCTAACCGCCATTTTGGGTCTCCCTGACAGCAAATATGAATCGGAATGCTGTGGTGAAATCCTGAGATATTGGAAAAATGAGCTGACATACAACCGTTGCGGGGACACCGTTCACCTGCAGGACATATATTTTCCGAAAAATCCGGAAGTGAATATCGTCTATAAAGGTGTAAACATTAACGGCAGGATGACGGCAAACAAATTCTGCCGCAAATTCCATGTCCGGAAGGAACATGTCTTCCCCTATCTGTCAGTCAACACAGGCTGTCCCGTTGATAATTTCGACGAACACGTGGTGTTTTTTTGCATTTGGATGCATAACAGCGCATCCGAATCCTTTTCCGAATGGGTTTTTGACAAAAACCGAAAGCTGGTTTATGCGGCATTTTACCAATACTGCCATTAATAAAGTCCTGTCTGCTACATAATCCTGTGCAGCCTTAATTTCTCAGGCACCCGATGGGAACCACATACACGCCATCCTTGCGACGGTAGGCATAAGCCCCTGTACCGGTCAGCACCATCATAAATGATGGTCTTCGCATACGCGACGTATCTATCAGACCAGATAATGCCAGCAAATTCTTCGCACCCTCTTCAACCAGTGTTTCGCCACCCAACTTGATTTCTATCAGTCCATACGTGCCATTCCGCCGATGCAGTACAGTATCACACTCCAACCCGTTTTTGTCCCGATAGTGATACAATGTACCATCCAAGGCTTCCGCAAACACCCTGAGGTCACGCACTGCCATAGTTTCAAAAAATAGCCCGAATGTCTTCATATCTACCAAAAAATCTTTCGGACCGATACCCAACGCCGCCACTCCTATCGAAGGATCGGTGAAATAGCGCGTATCACTTGTACGCACTGCCGTTTTTGAACGCAAATTAGGATTCCAGGCAGGCATATCCTCAATCACAAAAATTCTTTTCAGTGCCTTCACATACGAGGCCACTGTATCATCATTCAGAGAAGAATTGTCATTCACCTTCATATCCTCACAAATCACGCCATAGTTCACAGCCGCACCCTGATGTCGGGCATACGACCGCATAAGCAACTTTACACGTTCCGTATCCCGTTCCACGCCATCAACCCGCTGAATATCATAATGAACCACAGCATCATAATAGTCAATTGCCTGGTCCAATGCTATTTCTCCTTCAAGCAGCGAAGCCTGCGGCCAACCGCCACGGCATACCAAGAACGCCAACTGTTCTATGTCAATACGGTTTTCCGCAAAAATTTGATCCGGTTCGTCAAACAGATTTCCAAGACTTATCTCACCGGTTGACTCTCCCGACTCGAAAAGACTCATAGGACGCATTATCAGTCTCCCTATACGTCCCGTACCCGTATGCTCAATCTCATCACTGTCTATCGGGACAGCTGATCCCGTCAAAATAAACTGTCCCAAATCGCTACGGTTATCCACCTCCGAACGTACACTGTCCCATAATGCCGGTATCGTCTGCCATTCGTCAATAAGTCGTGGAGAATCACCTCGCAACAGTAAAGCCGGATCCATCTCCGCCAACTGTCTGCTTGAACGAAGCACATTTATTTCCCCAAGTTTTAGCACACTCTTCGCAATGCGGGCTGCCGTCGTTGTCTTACCACACCATTTCGCACCCTCTATCAGAACGGCTCCTTTGCCCTGCAATTTTCGGGCAAGCAAATTATCAACAATTCTTTGTTTATATATAACACTCATATTTAAATATTTATATTTTCGTTCGGGAGTTTGGCGCAATTCCGTTCGGGAGTTTGGCGCAATTCCGTTCGGGAGTTTGGCGCAAAAGTAAACAAAAAGCAGACACGAAAACCCACATGGCATGTCATTTTTTCCACAAAAAAAAACAAAACACGCTTTTTTTGAAAAAAAATGCCTTTCACCTGCGGAGCGTATCTGAAATTCACCTACCTTTGCAAATATGATGAACCATACCGTACGCCTAAAGAAAAACCCTCTTTTGTGCCTGATGCTCGTACTGTCGTTTGCGACGGAACTTCCGGCGCAGGGTGTGGATTTCCGCATACTTAACCACCTGCAGGAGCATCGCACCCCTGCAATGAACAACGTCATGTCGTGGACTTCAAACAGTCTGGTGCTGGCTCCTGCCGTTCCCATCGGGCTGTCGGTTGCAGGATTGGCAGCTGACAACCGCGACATGCTGCATGCAGGCTGCGTTACCGGCCTCTCCTTCGCCACCGCCTTTCTGTTGACGGAAGGCCTGAAGTTTACGGTACAACGTCCCCGTCCCTACCTGACATATCCCGACGAGCTGCATCCGGTCCGCACCACGTTCGGGTACTCCTTCCCTTCAGGCCACACTTTCGCGGCTATATCTGGGCGTGCACTACCCTTCCGACGTGCTTGCCGGCGCACTGATAGGCACCGCCTCCGCCGTGCTGGTTTACAACCTTTCAAAAAACTGGTGGCAGGATTCCCCGCAACCGGTCACAGCCTTCGCCATTCCGGTTGTGGTTTCGTTTTAATTTATCCTTCCCGTTTTCACTTAATTCGAGGCACTCGTTCACATTCAATTGCTCACCCGTGCTCAAACGATAGGGATAATATTCACAATAATCACCACCACCTGACTCTCCAAAATGACCGGTAGTGGTTGTAGCCGCTATAATCCGCGACTCTGCACAACCCATTCGCCGCTTTCGAAAAAAAACGCCGCCCGATGGAGCAGCGTTTTTTTTTATTGTCAATTCTAAAATGTCAGACGTGCGCCGCCGGGTCAGGCATACCCATATAGGCATACTCATAAATCATATCGCCGTTAGCCTCAAGGGTTGTGCCGCCGGCGGGGGTGAAGCGGACACCGCCTTTGGCGTAGTAGCGGCAGTACTGCATGCGCATGCCGATGGCGTCGTAGCGGCGCTTCAGCTCTTCGCCGGCCATCTCGTACATGTCCCAGAACTCGAGCTGGTCCTCCCACTCGACGTCGAACTCGGCACGCGAGCCGTCAGCGTTGGTGAAGACATAGTGGCTCTCCTTGGGAAACTCGCGGCCCTGATGCACCTCGGGTTCCAGACGCGTCTTGAGGTCGAAGTGGCCATCGGTCATGAAGACCACTTTGCCGGTCTTGTTGTCCATCAGGCCGAACATAGGCAGCTGCTTGTAGCCGTACTGGCGGGCGGCCACGAAGTCGTAAATATAGATGGTATAGAGGTCGGTGTACATACGGCCCCACAGCCAGTGGTGGTAGAGGGCGAAGTGCATCGTGTTCATCCACTGGTGGTCGTGGTAGCCGAGGCCCTTCACCTCGTGCCACTCGCCGTCGTAGAAGAGGCGGCCGCTGACCTGGTTCTTGGGCACGGCGAGGTCGGTGTGGTAGAACTCGTCGTTGTCGCCGAAGGCCAGCAGCGAGGTACCTTGACGGAAGGGCTCGGTGAGGGCGTCGTAGTGCAGGTCGAGACCCACTCCGTGGACGGGCTCGAAGTGCAGATCGTAGTGCTTGAAGTCACCACGGCACCAGTGGGGACCCACCTTGGTGTCGCATTGTTCGCGGCTGAAGCTGCCCTCGGCGGCGGGGTAGACGATGTCATCGCGGAACTCCTTGCCCGCGTGGCTCTTGATGTAGATGTTCACATGTGGCGAGTCGACCGGCTTGGTCATGCCGTCCATCGACTTGGGACGGTAGCCGACCATGAACTTGGTGCCGTCGTCCATCGTGCCGTCGAAGTACCACACCTCGCTGCCAGTTTCCTCGGTTCGTGTGCGTCGTCCGTCCTCCCAAGTCTCCACTGTTTCCGGGTTTATGCCGAGTCGCTTGAAATCCTCGGGCTGGTCCATCAGTCGTGCGCGAAGCACTTTTGCATTGCTGTTGTTTTCCATAACTTTTTAATTTAAAATGATTAATAAAAAACTTCTTATGCTTTATTTCACAATGCAAAAGTACTACCATAAAATGACCTAAAATCTCGCTATCCAAGGCAAAAATGTCGAAATCCTACGATTTAGATATAATAATATATTTTTTTATTCGTTATTATAGCCAAAACGCAATAACTATGGACATACGCAACCTTGATGCGCAGACGGCTCTCAACGAGCTGGTGCGCCATGGGTACCGCCACGCGGGTGACTACGGTATTATGATGAATGCACGTATGCAGGCGAACGGTTTTTTCCGCCAAGGGCAGCCCTATCGTGCCGTTGACGGCCGTGTCGTGGTGGTGCAGCAGGGCAAGATGACGCTGGAGATAGACTTGGAGGAGTACCGTCTGCAGGAGGGCGACATTGCGGTAATGATGCCCGACGCCTTGGTGATGGCCACAGACATCGGTGCTAACAGCGTGGCCAGTGCTGTCATCTTCCGTCGGCTGCCATCGCAGGCCGTTCAGGCGGAGAGTTTCGTGCTGTCGGGCGACGACGTGGCCTACAGCCGTGTGAAGCAATACCTTGCTATGATTTTTGAGCAATTCAACCGCAACACCGTTTTCACTGATATCATTGTCCATTTCTTCGATGCCTTGATTCTCGATATGCTGAGTCTTCACACAGAGGTCATTGCATCTCGTGACGATGGTTTTATGCACCGATTTATACACTTGCTCAGTCAGGATGGTCGCGAGAAGCACCCCATCGACTTCTACGCCGAACGCCTCTGCGTCTCGCCCAACCATCTGAGCACCCTTGTGAGGAGTGAAAGCGGTATGACTGTTCTTCAATGGATAGATAGAGCCCTGATGCGTGAAGCCAAGGTGCTATTGCATCACACACAGATGCCCATTGCCGAAGTGGCTGATACCCTTGGCTTTTCCACCCCATCGTCCTTCATTCACTTCTTCAAACATCAGACCGGTACCACACCGCTTCGATACCGAAAGCAATTATTGAGATAAATACCGTAGCTGCAGAGCCAGATGTCACAAGTGCCAGTGGCACGCGTGGAGCGGCCTTGTGTGTGGGCATCCCCGACAGCAACGACGCCTCACTGCTCCTGGCTTTTCAGGCCGCAGACATCCGCGCCGACTCATACGGATTCTGCCGTACCCAAGACCGGCCATTCACCTCCTGGGGGGAGATGAAGCTTGCCGCCTCCTACGGAAATGTGAACTTCATTGTATGGAAAAGCATAAAACTGTAATGCAGTATTCCGTTCGTTTGCACAAAAACACCGTTTTATGCGATTGAGAACAGCCTTACCATTGTACCTGATACTCGGACTGTCGTTTGCGACGGAACTTCCGGCGCAGGGTGTGGATTTCCGCATACTTAACCACCTGCAGGAGCATCGCTATGCCTCTGCTATCCGAAATGGTATGTGGTTGTCCCCTCCGTGATTTGGGCCGCCGGAGTGGGTTTTTCGCGGCTATATCTGGGCGTGCACTACCCTTCCGACGTGCTTGCCGGC
>CACYHG010000015.1 GCA_902774175.1 uncultured Bacteroidota bacterium | reverse complement strand
TCCGTTCGGCACCGAACGAAATGCCCACTCCGGACATGTTCTTCATGCCGAAAATGCCTGTCAGGTCATCATAGCGGCCGCCGCCGGAGATGCTGCCCATGGCAAAATCCTTTGCCTTTATCTCCATAATGGCGCCTGTATAGTAGTTCAGCCCGCGGGCAAGGGTAAGGTCAACGGAGACTTCATTATGGAACGGGATTTTATCGAGATAGCCGAACAATGTGCCCATCTCCTCAACACCTTTCATTGCAATTTCCGAATCCTTCAGCAGATTTTGCAGATAGGACAGCAGATCCGCAGGAGTGCCCTGCTGCTGGAAAATAGGTTCCAGACGTGCGATCCCTTCCTGCGAGACCCCACGCTCCGCCAGTTCGCGGCATACACCATCCCAGCCTATCTTGTCCAGCTTGTCAATGGCTACAGTGATGTCGGTCAGCAGCTCGGGATGTCCCATGTAGGCGGCGATGCCGGCAAGCAGTTTCCGGTTGTTGACCTTGATCTGCACGGCAATGCCAAGCTTGTAAAAAACCTCGTCGGCCATCTGGAGCAGTTCCGCCTCGTTCAGCAGCGAATTGCTGCCGATAATGTCGGCGTCACACTGGTAGAATTCGCGGTAACGCCCCTTCTGCGGACGGTCGGCACGCCATACCGGCTGCATCTGGAAACGCTTGAATGGCATGGGAAGCTCCTGCCGGTGCTGCACAACAAAGCGGGCGAACGGAACCGTGAGGTCATAGCGCAGCCCCTTTTCGCACAATACGGCTGAAAGCCTGTTCAGATTTGTTTCGGACAAATCGGCTTTCTCCAGGAAATTGCCTGAATTGAGAATCTTGAACAACAGGCGGTCCCCCTCCTCCCCGTATTTGCCCATCAGCGTGGAGAGGTTCTCCATGGATGGTGTCTGGATTTCCACAAAACCGAACTGGTTGAAAACTGTCCGGATAGTGTCGAAAATATAGTTTCTCCGCCGCATCTCCTGCGGCAGAAAATCACGTGTCCCTTTTGGTATTCCGATTTGCATTTTCTGGGTGGTTTATCCGTTTTTAACTTCAAGTGAGACAGACAGCAGCCGCTGCGCCTCCACGGCAAATTCCATGGGAAGGCGTTTCAGCACCTCCTTTGCGTATCCGTTCACAATCAATCCGATTGCATTTTCCTGACTGATGCCGCGCTGCTGGCAGTAGAACAGCTGCTCCTCCGAAATCTTCGAGGTGGAGGCCTCATGCTCCAGAATGGCAGTCTCGTTCTGGCATTCGATGAAGGGCCATGTGTGGGCGCCGCACAGGTCGCCAAGCAGCAGCGAATCGCACTGGGAATAGTTTCTGGCACGCTGTGCGTTTTTGCCGATATGCACAAGGCCGCGGTAGCTGTTTTCGCTGTGTCCGGCAGAAATGCCCTTTGAAATGATGGTGCTGCGGGTGTCACGACCGAGATGGATCATCTTGGTGCCGGTATCCGCCTGCTGGTAGTTGTTGGTAAGCGCGACGGAGTAGAACTCCCCGACCGACTCGTCGCCCTTGAGCACGCAGCCCGGATATTTCCATGTGACGGCTGAGCCGGTCTCCACCTGGGTCCAGGATATCTTGGAGCGGAACCCCTCGCAAATGCCGCGTTTGGTGACGAAATTATATATGCCGCCCTTGCCATCCTTGTCGCCCGGATACCAGTTCTGCACTGTGGAGTACTTCACTTCCGCACGATCCTTGGCGAATATTTCAACAACTGCGGCATGTAATTGGTTCTCGTCACGCTGCGGGGCGGTGCAGCCCTCCATGTAACTGACATACGCATCATCGTCGGCAATGATCAGCGTGCGCTCGAACTGGCCGGTGTTCATTGCGTTGATGCGGAAATAGGTGGAGAGTTCTATGGGACAGCGCACCCCTTTCGGGATGTAGCAGAAGGAGCCGTCGCTGAAGACCGCAGAATTGAGTGCGGCGAAAAAGTTGTCTCCGGATGGCACAGCCTTGCCCAAATATTCCCGGACAAGTTCGGGATGTTCGCGTACCGCCTCGCCGAAGGAGCAGAATATGATGCCCTGTTTGCGGAGCGTCTCCTGATAGGTTGTTTTCACCGATTCCGAATCCACCACGGCATCCACCGCCACCTCGCTCACATTGGCAAGCCGTTTCTGCTCTTCAAGCGAAATGCCCAACTTGTCGAACATTTCCCGAAGTTTGGGATCCACCTCGTCCATGCTGTCCAGCTTTTTTTTCTTTCGCGGAACGGCAAAATAGATTATATCATCATAATTGATTGGAGGATAATGCAGATGCGCCCATGTAGGCTCCTTCATGCGCTGCCACTTCCTGTACGCCTCCAGCCGGAAATCAAGAAGCCATTCGGGCTCCTGCTTGTATTCGGAGATACGCCGGATAATTTCCTCGCTTATCCCTTTGGGAAAATATTCGGTGTCTATATCGCTGGTGAAACCGTATTTGTAGTTCTCGTCGGCAACCGACCGTATGTCCATCTGTTTTTCCTCCATGACGCCTATACAAACTTTTCCCCTTTGGATATCTGCACATCCGCCACAAACTGACGGATGTTCTGCTCTTCTGACTTCCGGCAGACAAGCACGGCGTTGTCGGTCACTGCAACCACGTAGTCATCCAATCCCTCCGTCACCACCACAGTCTCCTTGGGCGCGGTAATGATGCAGTTGGTGGTATTGTAGGTGAATATGTTGGTCGGCTCCACCAGGGCATTTTTCTGATCCGGCTGTTTCATCTGCTCGTACAGCGCGGTCCATGTGCCCAAATCGGACCAGGCGAAATTGGAGGCGAGCACACTGACATTCTCAGCCTTTTCCATTATGCCATAGTCTATTGAGATTGCGGTGCATTCCTCATAGATGCGACGGATTGAGGCCTGTTCCCGTTCCGTCCCCAAATCCTGCTCCACGCTTTGGAAAAGCTGGTCGATGGCGGGAAGATGCTGTTCAAACGCCTTCATAATGGTAGGCAGCTTCCAGACAAATATGCCGGCATTCCACAGGAAATCGCCGCTCTCCAAAAATTGCTTTGCAAGTTCCAACTGAGGTTTTTCAGTGAATATCCGGACTTTGGAAATGCGCGGATCCGGCATGTACCGGTTGGTGTTGTCATACTGGATGTATCCGTAGCCCGTTTCCGGACGTGTGGGATGTATGCCCAGTGTCAGCAGCCATGAGTTGTTTTCCGCACAGGCAAGAGCGGAGGCTATATGCTCGTTGAAAAGCTGTTCGTCAGGAATCAGATGATCCGACGGGGCAACGATAATGTTGGCTTCCGGATTGCGCTGTTTAATCTTATAATTGGCGTAAGCGATGCAAGGGGCGGTATTACGGCGGAAAGGCTCAAGCAGAATCTGCCCCGCATCAAGTTCCGGCAACTGCTCCCTCACAAGGTCGCTGTATGTCTCGTTGGTGACGATATAGATGTTCTCCATCGGCACAACGGGCAGGAATCGCTGCACCGTCATCTGGAGCAGGGACTTTCCCGTGCCGAGAAAATCAATGAACTGTTTCGGGAAGGCATTCCGGCTGACAGGCCAGAAACGGGTGCCGGCGCCGCCGGCCATTATCACGCAAAAATTGTTGCTGTTCATAGTGTAGATATTGAAATGACACATGTACTGTCCTTCACAACGTCCGAATATGAAAAATGGGGGCAGTTGCACTTGTGCCTCCGTTTGGGATATGTTGTTGTCTTACGGGAGGAGGAACACCCCTGCAATCCGACGACAGCAATCATCAGAACGAAAAACACGGACAGTTTGATCCATTTGTTGCACATGGCCGGTTAACGCTTGCTGGAACCCGACTTGTGCAGGAATTTGCTGGTGAGGGTCAGGCCGAAATTCTCCTTGAACTGCAGGTGGTCGGTGGTGACCTTGGTGCCATCGGCGCGCACACATGGGGTCACGCCATCCGCCTCGTAGACCTGGAACCTGACATCATAATCGTATATGGCTGCCGCATAAATGCTGAATGAGAGCCATTCCGTCATCTTGAAGAGCCAGCGGATCTCAAAATTGACATCCACCTTTTCCGGCTGGTTCAGATAATCGGAGAAGAGTTCCAGTTTTGAATAGAGATTTATTGTCGGCGTAATGTCCTTGTTGATTGTGAAGCGTGCGAATCCACCGAACGAAAAATGATGGGTCAGTCCTGAATCGACCGCGAAGTAATTGCCGTCAAAGAAACGCCCGTCAAGTTTGAATGTTGTTTTTCCGGTAATCGGGGAGACAAATATTGACCAGTCTTTCTGCTTGTAGTCCAAACCGATTGAGGTGATCAGATATGCAGGGGTCATGAAGGCCGAAGTCACCTTGTCGTTGGTGTAGCCGTCCGAAATCTGGGTCTGCATCTTCACTAAGGCGGCGCCGTTCCAATGACCGCCCAACAGATAACCGAGATTTGAGGCCAGTTCCAGATTGTCGGTGGTCTTGGTGTTGACCTTGGTCTCCAGATTCCGCTGCATGCCATAGTCAAAATTCAGGGTGTTGTCCCATGTGAGACGCTGCTTGCTGTATTTGAGGAAATAGTTGCCGGTTCCCTTCAGACTGAGGGCGGGGTCACCACCGGCAGCCCAGTTCAACGTATAGTCCTGCGAAAAGGTCAGGAGTGTGATACCGCCATAGGACCAGTAACTCTCCTTGACAGTGGTGTCCGCCTTTGTGCTCTTTTCATAGGATTTGATGGCCAGGTCCTTTATTTCCTGCGCCGTCAGGATGGAATTCACACAGCAGAGGATTCCGATAAGCAAAAAAAACTTCTGTTTCATGATATCTTATTTTTTACTTTTTACATTATTTCAATTGGTCCAAAAGGCGGTGGATGCTGGTTCTCACAGGCGCCTTCTCATAAAGAATCTTATAGGTGGTTGTAAGTATGGGGAGATCGGCATGAAGCTGCTCCTGATTGAAATGGTAAACGCTTGAAACTGCCGAATAGCCCTCGGCCACCATTTTCATCTCCATCAGGATGGTTTGCACGGAATAGCCCTTCCCCACCATGTAGCCGAAATTGCGGTTGCGGCTGTATTGGGAATAGGTTGTCACAAGGAAGTCGCCAAGATATGGTGAAAGGGCATATTTGCGGTCCTCCATCGGATGAAGCATCTGGGTGATGGTCACCATCTCGTTATAGCAGTTCGCGTTGAAGACGGCAAGCAGGTTGTCTCCGGCACCCAAACCGCGGAAAATGCCCGCTGCAAGTGCATAGATGTTTTTCAGGATCACGCAGGTCTCGATACCGCGCATGTCATCGGATAGGGTTGTCACCACGTAGCGGTTGCGGAACAGGTTGGCGACATCTTCAGCCAGCTTGGGATTGCAGGAGGCCGACGTCAGGTAGGTAAGCCGCTCACGGGCAATCTCCTCCGCGTGGGAAGGACCCATGATAAGGCCGAGACGGTCTTCCGGCACGCCAAAATAACGGTGCATGAAAAGGGAAATCTGTAACCGCGGCTGCTGAATCAGACCCTTGGTTGCGGAAATGACATATTTGCCCTCAAAGGCGTTCTCTGGCAGCACGGACAGGGAATCGCAAATGAATGCGGAGGGAATAACCAGCACTATCAGGTCGGCCTTTTTCACAACATGCTTCATGTTGTTGGAAATCCGGATGCGTTTGCTGTTGAGCTGCGCCTCATTCAGATAGATCGGGTTATGTCCTAATGTGCGGATGCCCTCAACAATTTCCGGCTCCCGCACCCACCAATATACATATTTCAGATTTGAGGAGAGGATTTTCACTATGGCAGTTGCCCAACTGCCCCCTCCCAAAACGGCGACTTTGTAATCAGGCCGCGTGACCGCTTTTATCGATTCAAATACAAATGGCATGGGTCACTTATTTGAAATCAATGTAATATAATTCGGCATCGTGACAGTTGTCGAACCCAATTCCACAGTCGGCTTGACCTTGACCGCCACCCTTGAAGAGGTATGGTCCTCCTTTGAGAAACTGTTGATGAACGCCTTGATGGCATCCACACCGGAAGAGGAGAACAGATCGTAGGCGTCCATGTTAACCTTCAAGGGAATGGAGACGGAACCGCCGGCCGGAACCGAATAGCGGTCGGAAATCACACCGGTGGCCATCTGCTTGTTGTCCACGGTGCAGAGCCAGTCCATACGTGTGACAGTGGCCGCACTGGCTCCAGGGTTCGCCACCCCGACGCGCACACCCAGTGAAACGGGCACCTTCTTCGCCTTGATGCAGGCAGCCAGATTGACCAGATCGATTGCGGAAAAACCGCTCAAGTTCATCACATTGATCCCTGCAACCTGGACGCTTTCAACCTTGTCCAATTCAAATGTGCAGTTTTTGACATTTGTAAGCTGCGTGAGCTGCTGCAGCGCATCGCATGATACCAGCAAAAGGCCGGCCAATACACATACTACTATTCCCTTTTTCATTCGGCAATCTCCTGCATTTCCTGGTTGGCAATGTCCGCTATGCGGGTGTCTATCAGAATGCGTCCGCAGAACTCACAGACGATGATCTTCTTGTGCATGCAGATGTCAAGCTGGCGCTGCGGGGAGATTTTGCTGAAACAGCCGCCACAGGCGTCACGTTCAATCTTCACAACCGCCAGACCGTTACGCATGTTGTTGCGGATGCGCTTGAATGCGGTGAGCAGACGGGGCTCAATTGCGGATTCATATTTGGTCACGTTGGCCAGAAGCCTGTTTTCCTCCTTTTCGGTCTCCGCGATTATGTCATCCAGTTCGGATTTCTTGTTCTTAAGCTCCTCCTGTGTCACCTCCAACTCGGCATTGCAGGCTGCAATCTCCTCGTTTTTGGCGTCAATGGAATGCCTGTAGTCTTCTATCTTCTTGTTGCTCAACTCAATTTCGAGAGTCTGGTATTCTATCTCCTTGTTCAGGGCATCGTACTCGCGGTTATTGCGGACGTTATCCAGCTGCTCCTTGTATTTTGAAATGGCGGTGCTGGCGTTTTTGCTAATGTTTTCCCGATCAGTGATCTTAGCCTGGAATTCCTTAATCACCTCTTCAATTTTGTGTATACGGGTCTCAATACCCTCACAGGCCGCCTCCAAATCACGGACCTCCAACGGAAGTTCCCCGCGGATGGTACGGATTTTATCAATTTTGGAATCAATTATCTGAAGTTTCCGCAAGGCGATCAGACTGTTTTCAACGGATTGTAATTCCTGTTGTTCTTGATTTTCCTTTGATTGCATATCTACTATCTTAATTTAAATTACAAATAATAATAAGGAGAACGCTCCTTTTCCGAAACCGCAAAATTACCAAATTTTTCGTTAAGTCTGGCGAATATTTCAGATTTTATCAGGCATTCGCTCTCATAATGTCCTGCCTCAATTATCAGAATGTTATCCTGAAAGTCTATAAAATCATGATAATGAGCTTCGCCCACAACAAAGGCGTCGGCATTGCGGCGTATGGCGTCCTGCAGCATGAACCCTCCCGCACCGCCGCATGCCGCCACGCGACGGACAGGTTTTCCCCGAAGGCGGCTGTGCCGGAGCACGGGGAGCCGCAGCTGTTTTTTCACCATCTGAAGGAATTCCCCCTCCTCCATCGGCGCCTCCATCTCCCCGATTATGCCGCCGCCCGCATCGGGCATACTGCTGTTCGGCTGGAGAAAATCCGTGTTCTCCAGACCGAGCGTCCGGCCAAGGCAGGCGTTAACCCCGCTGCGCACGTTGTCCAAGCAGGTGTGTGCCGAATAGATGGCAATTCCGTTCTTTATGGCCTTTATCACAATCTGTTCCGAAAGCTTGACACCGCATACCTGACGCAGCGGATGGAACAGCACCGGATGGTGCGAGACAATAAGGTTGGCGCCGGCCGCCGCAGCCTCCTCCACCCTTTCGAGCGTGACATCCAGACATACCAGCCCGCCGAGGAACTCCGTCTCCGGATCCCCGACCTGCAGGCCGGAATTGTCGTAACTCTCCTGGCACGCAAGCGGCGCCCAGGATTCCATGTATCCGATTATTTCCTTTATTTTCATTATAGGATTGGTTTTAAAATTATGTTAACGGTGGTTGAGCTTGTCGAAACCACCGCGTGGTCTTAATCCTTGTTCTAAACAAATTTAATTCTTTCCGCCAGTTGTACGAAGTAACCGTTCGACCAACAAGTTCAATGTGTTCTTTTTCTTTCCGATAGCGGCACACTGGCGAATTATTTCCGGATTCATCCGAGAAAAGGCATCCATGTCCAACCGGATATCCTCCTCCAGCCATTCCAGCAATTCCTTCCTGTAGCGTAAATTCAGTCCAGGCGTATTCACTACCAAGTCGCACAAAGCCTTCTCGGGCGAGGCCATCACAAAATTGCAACCGTCCTCGCTGATCTGAGCCAATCCGATGCTGAAATAGTCGGGATGGCAGGATAAATACTGAAAACGTCCGACAGCATTTTCAAAGTAACGGGAATGCTTTACGGTCAAAGACTGCGTTACATACACTGCTTCCGGAATCAGACCGTAATAGCGCAATGCGGTTTGCATCGACACATATGACGGGCCGTACAGACGATTGGCCACCAATTCGGAGGAGAGTGGCTTGCCGCTTATTTCAGGGCTCACCACATACAATCCGCGCTTTAGGCGGATGATTTCACCCGCCCTCTCCAGCTCGCGCACCTTCTGGTTCTTCCCCGAAATATCCGGAAACAAATTACCTATCACGCTGTTGCTAATCGGAATATTCTGTAATGTGACCAAATTATTCATGCTGCAAAAGTAGTAAAAATTTGAACACTAAAGTATGTTTTGTATATTTTTCTGTACAAAATTTTGCTTTTTCTGTTTATTCAATATTATCTTTTGCTTTCAACATCAATCAACAAATTTTGTCTATTATAACCTATTTCTTTCAAACTATTATTTATCAACGTATTAAAGCATTCCATGTATTGCTATAATTGAATTTTCGGGGGCAAATATTAAAACTATAATTGAATTTTCGGGGGCAACACACACACCAAACCTCCCCCCCCTCTTTTTTCCTTGCAAAAAAAAAGAGAGGACAAATCACAGAACATTATAATAAAATGTCTAATTTAGCATTTTTGAATTTAAAAAAAATATAAATTTGTAAGTATTTAAGAAAGAGTAATTTTGCATCTTTTAAGGAATACATTGGGCGTGATTGTGGCGGCGGTTTGGATCATTTTGATGCGAATCAGGCGACGCTATTATAACCGTGACGGCGGTGTTCACCGTGTCCGCTTCAAGATACCGACCATCAACATCGGTAACCTGAGTACCGGCGGTACCGGAAAGACCCCGCATATCGAATACCTGATCGAGATGCTCCGCAACGACTATACACTTGCCGTACTTAGCAGAGGATACGGACGGAGCACCAAAGGGTTCCGTTTTGCGGACCACCAGTCCGACAGCTCCACAATCGGTGACGAACCCTTACAAATTCATAAGAAATACCCGCTCATTCCCGTAGCTGTGGATGAAAACCGCGTGGAGGGTATCCGGCGCATTTGCAAAACCCTGCCGGACACCAACCTGATTCTGATGGACGATGCCTTCCAATACCTTAACATGAAGGCAGGTCTGAATATTCTGCTCACGGAATACAACCGCCTCTATCCGGAAGACCATGTTTTCCCGTGGGGCGACCTTCGCGAACACATTTCTGCCGCGGAAGAGGCCGACGCCATTGTCATCACAAAATGCCCGTCAGTGCTGTCACGTATGCACGAACGCAACATCATCCGCAAAATCAAACTGAAACCGCATCAGAAAATATTTTTCTCCTTTATGAAATTCCTGCCGCTTGTGCCCTTTAACCAAGTTGCAAAACAGCAGGATTTTGAACTGAAGAGCGTGGTGCTGCTGACAGCCATTGCCAATCCGCAGCCGCTTATCAGCTACCTGAAATCAAAATATACCGAATTCCAGATGCTGACATTCAGAGACCATCATCCTTTCAGCAAAGAGGACATACGTAAGGCACGCCATTACCTGAACCGTTCACTATCCCCATACAAAGCTGTAATTGTGACCGAAAAGGATGCCATGCGACTGTACAACAAGGAATTGACTTCGTTCTTGACCGACATTCCAATATATACATTACCTATTAGAGTGGAATTCCACTCCCCCTATAAAGAATCATTCCACCAATTCATTCATGACTATGTTGCAGCAAATTCATGAAACCTGCGCCTATATCCGCAGCTGTACGGCCTCCAACCCTAAAACCGCAATTGTTTTGGGTACCGGACTCAACGGTCTGGCCGACCACATCCAGGTGAGTTGCAAAATCCCCTATGCAGCCATTCCGCATTTTCCTGTATCCACAGTGCAGGGACATGCCGGCAACCTGATTTTCGGGACTTTGGGCCAAACAGAACTGATGGTGATGCAGGGACGGTTCCACTATTACGAAGGCTATGGCATGCAGCAGGTCACCTTCCCCATCAGGGTGATGAGGGCTATGGGCGTGGAAACACTTATCCTCTCAAACGCCGCCGGAGGCATGAATCCCGATTTCCAGGTGGGCGACCTGATGCTGATTTCCGACCACATCAATTTTTTTCCGGAGCATCCGCTCCGTGGCAAGAACGAGGAGACTCTCGGCCCCCGTTTCCCTAATATGAGTGAGGTCTATGACAGGGAACTGCTGGAAATCGCGGCCTGCGCCGCCCAAAAACATGGTTTGCGCTGCCACAAGGGAGTGTACATAGGCGTGCAGGGGCCGTCGCTGGAGACACCCGCCGAATACAGGATGTACCGGCTGCTCGGCGCCGATTGTGTCGGCATGTCCACCGTTCCGGAGGCAATTGTCGCACACCACGGCGGAATGAAATGTCTGGGCATCTCGGTTGTCACCAATGTGTTCCGCCCCGATGCCGTCAACACGGACTCCCATGAGGAGATATTGGAAGCGGGCAGGAAATCCGAAGAGCGGCTGATTTCCATGGTAAAGGAAATAATATCAAAATATTAGCCATGCGGTTTGCGGATGTGCTTGTACCTGATGCGGTCAAAAGACAACTTGTTCAGACCGTCCTGAGCGGGCGCGTAAGCCACGCACAGCTTTTTTACGGCATGGAAGGGACCCATGTGCTGGCGCTTGCACTCGCCTACGCGCAGTACATCAACTGCCCGAACCGCACCGAAGAGGATTCCTGCGGGGTTTGCCCCTCCTGCCGGCAGTTCGGCCAGCTTGCACATCCTGACCTCCATTTCTATTTTCCACATCCTGCGGGAAAGGACCTCTCATCCTATAATTTCTACAACGAATGGCGGGAAATTTTCACTGAAACCAACGGCCTGTTCACGCTCAACGAATGGTACCGGAAAATCGGCATGGAGAACAAACAGGGCATCATCAACAAGGATGACATCGACCTGCTGATGCAGCAGACCGCGCTAAAATCATACGAATCTGAATATAAAGTATTCATAATTTGGATGGTGGAGAAAATCAACGGTCAGATAGCGCCAAAACTGCTGAAAACCCTTGAGGAACCGGACGGCAAAACCCTGTTCCTGCTCATCACAGCCAATTATGACCAAGTGCTCAACACCATCGTCTCACGAAGCCAATTGCTGAAAATAAACCGGTTCAGCACAGATGAACTGGCAGCGGTCATCCAAAGGAAAAAAAACTGCGACTACGACACCGCCCACCGTCAGGCTCTGATGGCCGAAAACGACCTGGCAACCGCTCTCCGGATTCAGGAAAGGACAGAAACGGAAAACGAGCAGTTCGCCCTTTTCCAGGAGATGATGAGGTATGCCTATGCCCTCTATCATCCCATCCGTAACTTTGAATTCCAGTCCGTAATACAATGGGTTGGGAAAATGGAGGCGCTCGGGCGTGAAAACCAGAAACAGTTTTTACGCTACGCGTTGGGGATGATACGCAAATGTATGCTGAAAAACATGCAATTGGACCAGTTGGTTCCTTCCGTTCCGGACGAAGAGGCCTGGATTGGAAAATTCAAGCCGTTCATACGTCCGGACAATGTGTCACCATTCTACACACAGCTGAATACAGCCGTAAAACAGGTGGAGGCTAACGCCAACTCCAAAATGCTCTTTACCGACCTGGTGTTTTCAATCGGCAAATATTTGAAATAACTCCTACTCTTTCTCCTGCTCCAGCAACTCCTTCTGACCCTCCGAGGCTGCCTTGGCATTTTCATCGGCTTTGGTCAGAAACGGGCGCGGTCCGCAAATACGCTCGACATCCTCACTGAAAATAACCTCATGCTCCAGCAGAAGCTCGGCCAGTTGTGTAAGCTGTTCGCGATGACTGTTCAGGATGTCTGTGGCACAGGCATAGGCCTTCTCCACCAGTTTGCGCACCTCTTCATCGATACATTGGGCGGTTTTTTCGCCGTAAGGCGGTGTGAATGCATATTCGCTCTGCCCGCTTGAATCGAAATAGCTGAGGTTCCCTATCTTGTCGTTCAACCCGTAATACTTCACCATTGCGTATGCCTGCTTGGTAACTCTCTCAAGGTCGTTCAGTGCACCGGTGGAGACCTTGCCGAAAACCACCTGCTCGGCAGCGCGGCCGCCTAACAGTGCTGCAATTTCATCCATCATCTGGTCGGCATTCACAATCTGACGCTCCTCAGGCATGTACCATGCGGCTCCCAACGATTTGCCACGTGGCACAATTGTCACCTTCACCAACGGCGAAGCGTAACGCAACATCCAGCTGACGGTGGCGTGTCCGGCCTCATGGTAGGCAATCACCCGTTTCTCCTCCGGAGAGATGATTTTGCCACGCCGCTCCAAACCGCCTATAATCCGGTCGATTGCGGCAAGGAAATCAGAACGTTCTATCTCCTTCTTGCCGTTGCGTGCGGCGATCAGCGCCGCCTCGTTGCATACATTTGCTATATCTGCACCTGAAAATCCCGGCGTCTGTTTGGCGAACGAATCAATGTCCACATCCTTGGCCAGCTTCAGCGGACGGATGTGCACTCCGAAAATGGCCTTACGCTCTTCCACATCAGGAAGTTCAACATGTATCTGCCTGTCAAAACGTCCGGCACGCAGCAGCGCATGATCCAGGATGTCCGCCCTGTTGGTTGCGGCAAGGATTATTACGCCGGCATTTGTGGAAAAGCCGTCCATTTCTGTAAGCAGCTGGTTAAGGGTATTTTCCCGTTCATCGTTGGCTCCGGAAATGGCATTGCGTCCCCGAGCACGCCCAATGGCATCGATTTCATCTATGAAAATGATGCACGGGGCCTTCTCCTTGGCCATTTTGAAAAGGTCGCGCACGCGGGAGGCTCCCACACCAACAAACATCTCCACAAAGTCAGAGCCGGAAAGTGAAAAGAACGGGACCTTGGCCTCTCCTGCCACAGCCCTTGCCAACAAGGTTTTGCCTGTACCCGGAGGACCTACCAGCAACGCCCCTTTCGGGATTTTGCCGCCCAATGCGGTGTATTTCTTAGGATTTTTAAGAAAATCAACAATCTCGACAACCTCTTCCTTTGCACCCTCCAAGCCGGCCACATCCTTGAATGTGACGGATGGCTGGTTGTCCTTGTCATACAATTGCGCCTTTGATTTCCCTATATTGAAGAGCGACCCTCCGGCACCCATGCCCATGCTGCGTGTTGAAAGGAAAAAGAAAAGGAAGAGCAGCAGCATGGGAAACAGCCAGACAAGCAGGCCGCTGCCCCAACTTTTGCTGTTATCGACATTAATTACAATGTTTTTATGCGATTGATCATACTCCGCCTTGTCAGCGTCGCTCATTCCGACGGTATCGCGCTGATAGGCGGCCAGCTCCATTTTCACCACCTCTTCCTTGAACGAAGAGGCGTCAGTGATGTCGGTATAGAAATGCGGACCGTTCTTGTTTGCCTTGAAGGCATTAACATAGGCAGTGTCCCTGTCGGCAGAGGCAGGGTCCAGATAAATGCGGGCCTGCTCCTTCTGCTTCACAATCACAATCTTCTCTATATCATGGTTCCGGATCATCTCCTCAAGACGCACATTGTCGACCGATTGGGGACCTGGTTCCATACCATAAAGTCCGATGAAGAGGATGGCCAATGCCAGCAAACCGTAAAACCAATAGAAATTGAATCCCTTTTTTTTCTGCTGTGGGGACTGTTGGCGGTTCCGGTGTTGCGGATTTGTGGGACTATTGAACTGTTTTTGAGCCATAGGTCAATTGTTTTTAAATGTAAGGGAGGATTCAGGGATGGGATAAAAGCGGATGTCAGCATCGTTCCAGAGCCCCTCCATGTCGTAAAAACGTCTCTTATCTTCCAGAAAAATATGCACAATAAGGTTAAAATAATCTATAAGGATCCATTGGGCCTGATCCTTTCCCTCGTAATGGGAAGGCTCCAGACGCAGACGCTCATACACACGCCTCAGCACATTCTCGCACAATGCCTCGGCATGGGTGGTGGAAGTGGCGGAGCAGATGATGAAAGTGTCAAAGAGCGGTTGCTCCTGGCAATTTCCAAAACCGATTTCCGCGATGTCGTTTCCCTTGATCTCTTGCAGCGCATCGACGACAACCTGCGTCAAAGTGAATTCACCTTCTTTTTTAACTTTTTGTTTTTCAATTATTTGCTTATCAATTGGCATAAAAATAATTTTTTGCAAAAATACCCTTTTTTCCAACAGTTTTCGTGTTATTTTTGCAAAGTTTTTTACGCCGTATTGCAATGAACGATATTCTGCACTTTCAACAACTTGCATCAACCAACACTTATTTGGAACAGATGTTGCAAAGTCAAAACCGTGCCAAAACGCCGGATTGTCCGGACGGACTGATTGTCATGACCGACTTTCAGACGACCGGACGTGGACGGCAGACGAACAGCTGGCATAGTGAAAGAGGCAAAAACCTGCTGATGAGCATCTTGATTTATCCTCATCTGCCGGTTGAAGCACAATTCAGGGTGACGGAATGGATTTCTTTGGCCTTGGCAGACCACTTGCGACAAAATGTCGGGTTGGAGCCACAGATCAAATGGCCCAATGACATTTACATTAATGGAAAAAAAATTGCAGGCATCCTTATCTCCCACCATTGGCACAGCAACGAGATTGCAAGCAGCATAATCGGTATCGGCCTTAATCTCAATCAGGAACAATTTCCCGACACGCTGCCAAATCCAACCTCTGTCATTTTGGAAAACGGTAAACCAAGCGATTTGACGGAAACGGCAATACATATCAGGGAACAACTGTCACGCCTTCGGAAGACGGATGCCACAACATTGCACGAAGAGTACCTGAAGCTGCTGTACCGAAGACATGTTCCGGCCCTTTACACCGACACGCAGAGCGGCGAAACCTTTGAAGGAGTCATTGAAGGTGTGAATAACATGGGACTGCTGGAAATCCGTAGCGGTAACACGCTGCGGAACTATGAATTAAACGGTATTGTCTATAGCTGACCTTTAAGATTTCCCTGAAAGCCGGAAATGCTCCAACGCAACATACTGCGGCTGGTATCCTTTGTGCAGAATGCTCTCGTAGAGCACACATTCCCGCACTTCCACCGTTTCGGAAAACAATTGCCTGCAAGCCTCAAACTGTTTCCAGAAATAGCTTTTGTCATCTATACGACGTATGCGGGCAAGAGTAAGGTGACAGACAAAATTTCCAAATGTTTTCGGAAAACCTTTCTTCGCAAGGTTCAAATCAATGCGATTATGGAGTTGAACTATCGCATCAGGTGTGTAAACCGGCCCCAACCAGATGACACGCGGCTGGTAACGGCTGCCGAACGCACCGATACGGTCGAGTGTGAATGTGAAAGGATCCACATTACGGACGGCCGCCTCAACAGCACTACAGATGTCAAGCATACGTGCCGTATCGGTCTCGCCAATGAATTTCAAGGTTAGATGAAGCAAATCGGGCTGAACCCAATTTACTAGATCAGTCCGGAAAGTGCATTGACGGAGCTGGCGGATTTTTTCGGCAAAACCCTCCTCCGGATGGAAAGTGATTGCGATAAAAAGCCGTTTTAACTCTTTCTCAGACACTTTAAAATAATTTTACCGCATTTCGCTCCGCGTGTAGGGAACAACATTATAATCGGAAAACTCCCCTTTAAGGTATTTGTAATAGCCGGCAATGGCTATCATGGCCGCATTGTCGGTACTGAAACTCAGTGTGGGGATATGTATGGTCCAATGGTATTTCTCCCCGGCCTCACGTAGCGACTGCTGCAGCCCGGAATTGGCCGAGACACCTCCTGCTATGGCAACCTCGCTGATTTTCAAGTCACGGGCTGCCTTAATAACCTTACTCATAAGGGAATGGCATACCGCATATTGGAAAGAGGCGCACAAATCGGCCGCATTCTCCTCGGCAAAATGGGGATTATCCTTCAGACGATCGCGCATAAAATAGAGGAATGATGTCTTTAATCCACTGAAACTGTAATCATAACCTGGAACATGGGCCTCACTGAAGGTGAAGGCGTGCGGATTGCCGGTTTGCGCAAGCCTGTCAATCACAGGACCGCCCGGATAGGGATAGCCAAGAATCTTCGCCGCCTTGTCAAAAGCCTCTCCGGCCGCATCATCAATTGTGGAACCGACGACCTGCATTTCAGATGGCGAACTTACTTTAACAATCTGGGTGTGACCGCCGGAAACAAGCAGGCAGAGGAATGGGAAATGGGGTTGTTCGCACCCTTCCCTGAAGATGAAATGGGAAAGTATATGGCCATGCAGATGGTCAACTTCCACCAATGGAAGATGAAGGCTGTAAGCAAATGACTTGGCAAAAGAGACACCGACCAGCAGCGATCCGAGCAATCCGGGACCTCTGGTAAAGGCTACCGCATTCAGATCCTTTGCACCGATACCGGCCTTTTTCAAGGCGGCATCCACAACAGGCACTATATTCTGCTGGTGAGCACGCGATGCCAGTTCAGGCACCACCCCGCCATATTGGGCATGCACCTCCTGTCCGGCAATGACATTGGACAGCAGACGATGATTACACAGCACCGCCGCAGAGGTGTCGTCGCAGGATGATTCTATACCTAAGATAAACGCATCCAAAATCTGATGGGATTGCCGCGCTGACTATTCCGCCTCAACAGGAGCAGTCTCCACAGGAGCCGCTTCAGGAGCCGCAGCTGCGGCCGGCTGGTTCATCGGTGCTTCCACGCTCTGACCCTGCTGGGCCTTGCTGCCACCTTCAGCTTTCTTCTGATAGGCGCTCCGACCCATGAAGCAGGTGATGAAACTCAGCACCACCAGCGCAATGGCCAACGTCCAAGTTGTTTTCTCCAGAAAATCGGCGGTTCTGCGAACACCCATAATCTGGTTGGATGATGAGAATTCGGAAGCAAGACCGCCCCCCTTTGAATTTTGTAGCAGGACAACGATACCTAAAAGGACGGCGACAATGATGATAAGTACAATAATTGCAATATACATTTTAACTTTTATTTATTACTATGTGCGTTAGTTTTTGCGGCTGCAAAAGTACAACTTTTTCACAAATGATTTCACATCTGCACCAAATAAATTTTGCATTTCAGGAAACAAGCTGAATATCAACAATGTCATCTATTGGATCTGATGATCTTTTTCCGATTTCATCAGGAAAATCACCATTGGGAACGCAATGATGGACATGGTGGCGGAAATCGGCAGGTAAAACCCTTTGCTGCATTCTGTAATTATGAAAGTGACAGCAAGCAATGCCGTACTTATCAGGATGGACCAAAGCGATTCCTTCAACAGGGAGCAGTTCTTGAAGATAATCCGCACCAGATTGGGCACGGTAAGCGAAATCATGCCGACAATGCCGCAGACAGAAATCACAGAAATCACCAGCAGGTTCAAGTTCAGGAAATAATAGACGTGGGAATGGGGTCGGTTCCTTACAAACTGCCATGCGCTGACAAGGCCGATGGCAAACAGCAGGAACGAAAGATAATAAATATAATGGTTATAGCCCGACACCTTGAACGAACAGCCGGCCCATCGGTAATAGAGCTGCAGGTTTTCCGGCGTGGTGTTGTTGGCCACAATCGTACCGAAGGAGCCTATCAGGGAGCCGAACAGCATGCCGAATGTTATGAATCTGGTGTTGTTGAGGAAAACATAGAAGACTGCACCTATAATGGCGGCGGAAAGACATATCAGATATGCTCCGACAGGAATTGACCATCCCAACATGGCGGCCAACGCACCTCCCAGACAGGCGGCGGAACCCAAACCGACCGAATAGACATCCCCCAACTGGTTATGCCACATTTTCTGCATCTGGATACCTCCCATCGGAAGGGCGATACCGGACAAGATGATATAAAGGACACTTAGCAGCATCTTGAATAATGGCTCAGGCGTTTTTAAGTTTTTTTACCGATTCAATTGCGGCGGAATAGGCGTCGCTGTTTTCAGGATGCTTTTCAATCAGCACCTTGTAAACCTTGACAGCGCGGTCGTATTCCTTCTGCTCGACATATAGTTTTGCAAGGGTTTCGCTTACAAAGTTCATGCGCTCCATGTTGCTGCTCTTGCCCAAATCCTCATAGAGCTCCTCTTCGGGAAAATCTGCTGGCAATTCGGAGATCTTGGGCGGATTGGTCTTGAATTTTTCAAGCATGTCATCCAGCACCTGCAAGGCGGAACGCCCGTCCTGCGAATGAATTTCCTTGGGAATGTTTGCAGTTGCTGCGGACAAAGCCGACGATTCCTCCTCGGCAAGCCGGAATTCACCGGAGAGAAAACGGTACAGGAATGCACGATCTTCCGTCCGGAACGCCAATGCGGTGTCAGCGGCGGCATCGTGCCGGCCGTAACAGGCCATAAGACGCGCCAGCTGGAAATACGGATAGGACTCCACCACACCGGACAGACCGTCGACAGAGGCCGGGTGTGCGCAAAAATCTTTACAGATACGGCTGAATTCGTATTTTTCCATCATATTATTTATCACCAATTTGTAACTGCTTTTGTAAACATATCATCTATCAGTGCCTCCACAATTTCGGCAACCAGCGCATCCTGCACCTGCTCCAGCGTTTTGGAGCTGCTGAAATCGGCATACCGAGAAAAAGAGGACTCATAACTCTTTTTTTCATCCAATGTATTGACAAACTTGACATGGACCGTAATGGTCAGCCGGTTCATTGCCGCCTTGTCGCTCCCGACCGCCGTGGCTGAAACGGCATAATCGGTTATCTCCCCCTCAAACTGCAGATCGCCCATCTGGTCGGTCACAATCAGTTTGGTCTGCGACTGGAACCTCTCCTTCAGTTTCGTGGTCAGTTCGTTAGCCAGCTTCAGATTTACCATCGACGCATTGTTGCGGAACTGCTTCACCGAAACGCTCCTGACCTCCGGTGCGATATCCACACCTGAAAAGGAATATTTGACCGTGCATCCGCATACAGTAAGCAGAAGACAGATGGCTGTCAGACATTTGGCGGATTTGCCGGTCATAAAGGGGCGTCTTGGGTGCATGGCTATTTTGTGTCCAATTGATATTCCTTTAGTTTTCGATATAATGTGCGTTCGGAAATGCCCAAATCGACAGCTGTCTCCCTGCGGCGTCCGTTGTTTTTCTGCAGCGCCTTCACTATCATCTCCTTTTCCTTTTCCTGCAAGGAGAGGGAATCGGGAATGATTTCGGCATCCACCGCAATCGGACTGACCGAAGCCATATGTCCGGAGGCAGGCTGCACAGGTTCATCCAGAAGGAAATGCGCCGGAGTTACGGGAGACTCTTCGGCCGGAATCCCACCGCCCTCCTTTCCGTTCATGCGGGAGACATACCGTTTCAACTCGTTGATATCCTTCTGCATGTCTGCCAAGAACTTGAAAATTAGTTCACGTTCAAAGGAGGCGTCGGAAGGGTTCTGTCGCTGCCGCTGGCCGTACAAGACAGGCAGAGTGGAGGGAATTGCATTCACATCAATGTATTTCCGTAACGTGTCCACTGTGATGAGACGCTCCTGCTCGATAATGGAAATCTGTTCCGTAACATTTTTCAGCTGACGGACATTGCCCGGCCAATAATACTCCTTCAGGACAAGTTCGGCCTCAGGCGTGAGCTCCACCTCGGGCATACGGTATTTTTCAGAAAAATCAAATGCGAATTTTTTGAAAAGCAAAAGAATGTCATTTTTCCGCTCCCGTAACGGCGGAATGATGATTGGAACTGTGTTCAGCCGGTAATAGAGATCTTCACGGAATTTGCCGCTGGCAATGGCATCTGGAATGTTCACATTGGTGGCTGCCACAACGCGGACGTTTGTCTTCCGGCTCTCCGAAGAGCCCACACGCATGAACTCGCCCGTCTCCAGCACGCGCAACAGCCGCGCCTGGGTGGATGCGGGCAGCTCGCCCACCTCGTCCAGAAAAATGGTTCCGCCGTTGGCCTCCTCAAAATAGCCTTTGCGCTCCCCGACCGCTCCGGTGAAGGATCCCTTTTCATGACCGAAGAGTTCTGAATCCACCGTACCCTCCGGAATTGCGCCGCAGTTGATTGCAACATAAGGCCGGTGCTTACGTTCCGCACTATGGTCATGAATGATTTTCGGGAAGTTTTCCTTACCCACACCGCTTTCACCGTTGATCAGCACAGTCAGGTCGGTGGAGGCCACCTGGATGGCTACCTGGATAGCCCTGTCAATGGCGGGAGATGTCCCGATGATGCCATACCGCCGCTTGACCTCCTGAATTTCAATGTCTCTCATCCGAATAAATAATGACAGAAAAACTAACGGGCAAATTTCCGCAAAATAAGTTCATACAACTGCTGCACAGCCTCCGTCTCCTCTTTCCAGCGGTATTTTTGCTTCATCTCCTCAAAAAGGGACAGCGCGCTTTCCAGGCGGGTGCAGTCATTAAGATTGCCCAACTCCTCCGAAAGCAGCCTGGCGTTTCCGTTGAAAAGCTCACGGACGAAAGTGAACTTGAGGTTCAGGTCGATGGATTTTGTCAGGTCGTTAATCTGGCTCCGCTGTTTGCGGCTGCCGAGACTGCGGTCCTCCCCCTTTTTCATTGAGAGCTGGTCGTTGAGGGAAGGGAACTGGCTGGCGAAATGCTCGCCCAAAGTAGGCGCGGAGCTTTTTCCGGAATATGAGGGATAGCCTGTCTCGACCTCCCCGTCCATCGCCTTCGGGTTCAAACCGGGATAATAGGGCCCATATGAATCGCTCATGGATTTTTTTGCAGGCGCAGGCTCCTCATCCACATCATCGTCACCATCAGGTTCATCCTCAAATTCGATGCTGTTCAAGTCAATATCAGGGATTTGGATTGCATCCTCTTCCAGATTGACCTGTTCTGGTTCTGGTTCAGGCTCTGTCGCCTGTTCAGTTTCAGGTTCAGGTTCGGTTTTAACTTCAGGTTCAGTTTGAGGTTCAGGCTCGGTTTTAGCTTCAGGTTCGGTTTGAGGTTCTGCTTCGGTTTCAGGTACTGGTTCCTGTTCAGTTTTAGGTTCCTGTTCAGGTTCAGGCTCCTGTTTAACCTCTTCCGCCTCGGAGAAGACTAACGGCAGGGAAGCCTCTATTACCTCCGGACGCTCGTTCTCCACCTCCGGTTCTTCAGGCTGTTCCTTAGGCTGCTCCTTAACCTGCGGCTCCTGTTTTCCCTTGCCGCGCTTCCGGCCTTCCGGACGGAGGTCACCCCGCAATGAAAGGTAACAGTCATACATCAGCCGCAAATACATCAGCTGTGTGTCCAAATCCAACGCGGAAACAGCTTCTCCGGGAGCCGACAAACGCTGGTCGAGATCCCGGATTTTATCTTGCAATTCCTTAATTTTAACAAAAATACGTTCTTTATTCATCCTATTTTACCTTTATCTTTTCCTACACTCGGAACCATTTGGAAATTTTTTTCAAAAGTACTAAAAAGATAAACATCCCTTCCAACTTTTGTGAAAAAATATCTCCATTTTTTTTCATCTGCAGCGAATGACATATAAATAAATTTACTACTTTTGCACGTTTGAATTGAAACATGGAGAAACGCTGGATTGTACACACGGATTTTGACGCCAAAAAGCTTGAAGCGGTGGATTCTCTGGAAAATAACCTACATATTTCCAGGTCATTGGCACAGCTTCTGGTATTGCGTGGCATTGATAATCCGGAAGAGGCCAACCACTTTTTCCAACCCAAACTTGAGCAGCTGCACGACCCATTTCTGATGAAAGACATGGCTAAGGCTGTAAACCGCATCCAGAAGGCCTGCAAAAATAAGGAGAAAGTACTTATTTTTGGCGATTACGATGTGGACGGAACTTCAGCCGTGGCCCTGATGTATTCTTTCCTGAAAAGGTTTGACCTGCCAATGGAATACTATGTTCCCGACCGCTACAACGAAGGCTATGGCATCTCCGACATCGCGGTTGAATACGCCCATGAGAACAGCTTCACCCTGATGATCGTGCTGGATTGCGGCATCAAATGCCACGAACAGATAGCCCTCGCCAACAGCTACGGCATCGACACCATCGTATGCGACCACCACCTTGCTGACGACACGCTTCCTGACGCTTATGCCGTGCTGGATCCGAAACGGAACGACTGCCCCTATCCTTTCAAGGAGCTTTCCGGTTGCGGCGTGGGATTCAAACTGGCACAGGCGCTTGCGCGGGCAAGAGGGATATCGGACAAGGAGGTTTACCGCTTTCTTGATCTGGTGGTGATAAGCATAGCGTCGGACATTGTCCCCATCACCGGCGAGAACCGCATTCTTGCCTACTGGGGGCTGAAACTGTTAAACAAACGTCCGAGGCAAGGCATCGAATCCATCCTCTCCTACAGCCACATCGTGCGTATTGAAAACCCTGAAAGCCAAAAGAAAGGCACCATCTTCAACCAACTTGTCAAAATCAATGACCTTGTGTTCAATGTTGGCCCGCGAATCAACGCGGCAGGCCGCATGGATACGGGACGCAGCTCCGTCCACCTACTGATAAGCGAGACAAAGGAGAAGGCAAACGAGTTGGGCGAACGCATCAACCAGCACAACTCCCAACGCAAGGAGATGGATTCCGAAATAACCCAAAAAGCCATTCAGATAATTGACAAGAACCATTCTTTCAAGGACAAGCGCGCCTTGGTGGTATATCATCCGGACTGGAGCAAGGGGGTGATCGGAATTGTCGCCTCACGACTGGTGGAACGCTATTACAAGCCCACCATCGTCCTGAGCCTGAGCAATGGTATCATCACCGGTTCAGGCAGGTCCGTACAGGGATTCGACCTGTATAGCGCGGTATGCGAATGCAGCCACCTGCTGGAACATTTCGGCGGACACACCTACGCTGTTGGGCTCTCACTGAAACCGGAGAAACTGGATGAATTTGTGGAAACCTTTGAAAAGGCTGTCGCCTCCTCCATCCAGGAGACCTCGCGATACCCTACCATCGACATTGACGAGGAGATTTCCTTAGACGAAATCAACAAAGGTTTTTTCAGCGTGCTGAACGCTTTTGAACCGTTCGGCCCAGAGAATCCCTCCCCACTTTTCATAACAAGGCATGTGTATGCGGACTCCTACCGTATCGTTGGCAAAAACCATTTGAAGATGACCGTTTACCAACGTGACAGGCGGAGCTTCCCCATTCCGGCAATCGCCTTCGACATGGGCGAGCATCTCGAACGCATCCGAAAAGGGGAGGCATTCCACATCTGTTACCACATAGAGGAGAATGAATGGCAGGGACACCGCAACCTGCAACTGACAATCAAGGATATCAAATTTGATTTCGCCCCATTCGACAGGATTGACAAAAAACCATAAGAGATGAAAGCCTGCCGTTGGTTCCTGCTTTTTTGCTGCCTGTGGCTCCCCCTTTCGGGAAACTGCCAGAACACCGGTAACCGCAACCAGCCGGCGCTGACACGCATACTGTTCATCTTCGACGCCTCAAACAGCATGTGGGGCGAATGGCAGAGCGACAAGAAAATACATATCGCCAACAGGCTGCTCTCGAAGATGGTGGATTCCCTTGAGAGCTATCCGGACGTGCAGATTGCCCTGCGCGTGTACGGTCATCAGGCGGACAGCAAACTGCATGACTGCAACGACACCAAATTGGAAGTTCCCTTCTCATACAACAATTTCCCACGCGTAAAACAGAAACTGAAAACATTGTATCCCAAGGGCACGACCCCAATCGCACAGTCTCTGCTGGCCTGTGAAAAGGATTTTCCGCCCGCAACCGGCAACATCCGGAACGTGGTGGTGCTCATCACCGACGGTATTGAGGAGTGTTCGGGCGACCCATGCGCCGTCTCCCACGCGCTCCAACGCTAAGGAATAATCCTCAAGCCATTCATTATCGGTATCGGTGGCAATTTCGAATCAGACCTGCGCTGCATCGGCAACTACATTGACGCTTCCGGCGAAGCCGATTTTGACAATGCCCTGCATGTAATCATCGACCAGATTTTCCATCCGACCACCTGCCAGGTGAGCCTGCTTGACCAGTCCGGCAAACCTACGGAGACCAATGTGAACATGACCTTTGAGGACAGCTACAGCCACAAGATACGTTACAACCTGATCCACACGATGAACACCCGCGGACTGCCGGACACACTGCTGATTAATCCGATGCCCGAATACAAAATCACCGTGCACACCCTGCCTCCGGTTTCAGTGGATTCAATCAAGCTGACACCGGGCCGCCACAACATCATTCCGATTCAGACTCCGCAAGGCAGCCTGCAGGTGAAGGTCGTATCCGGACAAAGCGACCGTTACAGGCAAATTCCAATTATTGTCAGACAGGCTGATTCGTGCCAAACCATCAATGTGCAGTATTTCGACATGGTTGACAAATACCTTGTCGGAAAATATGACCTGGAAATTCTCTGCATGCCACGGCTGATCATCCCACAAGTTAAAATCAGCCAAAGCACAACCACACAGATAAAGATACCGGCTCCCGGAACAGCCATCGTGCAGAAAAACAGGTTGGGAACAGGCAGCTTGTACGTGATGCGAGGCCAACAGCTGGAATGGGTATATAATCTTCGTGATGATGACATCCAGGAATCGATCCTGCTGCAGCCCGGCACCTATACCCTTGTGTTCCGCGCAAGAGAATCCAACCGGACAGTGGAAACACTCAGCCAGACCTTCGTTATCCGCTCCAACATGACCACCACGGTCCAAATCCCCAAGCAGCCATGAAACAGAAACGCAATGCTTTCGGATTGGCGGAAACACAAACCATCCGCATCACCTCCCCCTCATTGAACCTGCCGCTTTTTGCCATGCTCTGCCTGCAACCTGCGCAACCGGATGAGGAATGGTGGGGGATGCTGTATGCCGCCACGAACTGGGGTTTCAGGAACGCATTTCCAAGCAAATTCAACGAAGCCGATTGTTCGTTTGAAATCTATTATTCCAGACGACCCGAAAAATTCTTGCCCATTATCTTGAAAAACACTGCAACAGATGGAAAAACAAGGCTTCTCTCCTTCCAATCGGCCTCTCTCCACCATATAAAGAACTCGGGCAGGACACTGCCGAACCAACTTTCGCTTTTTGGGGAGGAAAATATTCCTGACACATTGGATGTTGAAGACCCACAATATGAACATAACAATCCTGATGACCTGAGGCGGTGGAACGAACTGACGGCATTCATGGCACGCCATTCCGTGCCGTTGGGCCAATTCAGATATCTGATGCCATTCCAGTTTGAAGACTATGACAGGATCACTCCATTTCTGAACCATATCCTGAAAATGGAAGGGTTGCAATTCCGCTATCTCTCCGGTAACCAGCTGGAGAACGACCATCTGTTCTACCAGATTAGCATCTGCCAGCAGGAGATCAGGCAAAGGATTTACAAATCTCCAGGAAAATATTCCTCAAACGAGTGGTCGCTATAGAAAAAGACGATTTTACGCAACTTGCGCTCTATTTTCCCAGCAGTTTCAGGTTTTGAAAGTTCCTCAGGCTTAGGCGCAACGGGCGGCACAGGCCTCGGCTGGCGCACTTCGGGTTCAGGCGCAACAGGCACAGGCCTCGGCTGGCGCACTTCGGGTTTGGGCGTAACAGGTTCAGGCATCGGTTTAATCGCCTCTGGCTGCGGAATTTCTTGAACTTCAGCAACATTCCCTTCATCGGAATCATCCTGAAACATGGAAGTCTGTATTTCGGTTTGTGTCTCTTTTATTTGCGGCTCCTGAGTTGATTCGTCAATATCCGGAACATTTTCAGTTTTCTGAGAAAAATTTTTCCCGACACCAGGACGAAACATCTCACCTTCACCTTTAAGCAGCCACATCGGGTTAATTTCAGGGAAACGAAGCAGGGTCTTGGATACCACAGTCTGGCTGGTTTTGTCACGACCAGTCATAATATGTGTGATACTTGGACGTCCGACACCGATACTGTCAGCAAATTCTGCTTGTGACATACCCATTTCCTGAAGCAATGTCTTCAAACGGTCTTTCATAGTTCCTATTTACAATTAGTTGGTTATTTACACTTGCATTTACATATTTTTGCAAAGGTACAACTTTTTCAAACACCATCCGGAAAAATTAAAAATTTCCCTAAAAATATTACTCGATTAACATATTATTTACAAAATAATATAAAGTATAGGTATAAACATTATCTATATATCATTTATTTTTAATATATTAACGTATATAAAAACAAAATTTGTAAACACGTTTAAAAATAGGACAACTATCTATATAAATACTTCTGTAAATCTACATAAAAAATTGTTTTAATGTTATTTATATATAATTTAATCGGTTTGTTGCCGGATTAATTGTAAATTAAAGTAAATTTCCTGTCAATTTACAAATAATTTACAACTTGAAATTGTAGTAGTTTACAGGGTTTACACTGCTGTTTACATGTAAATTTACACTCTAATTTACATTAATCGGGTTGGGATTAGAGTACGTTTTATATGGAAAAAATTTTTTCTAATTTCGCATATTATTTATAATGTATTGTCGTTATAGAATTATTACAGACTAAAGAAATACATCATGCATAATACTATATTGGCCGCAGACAGTGGTTCCACATCAACCAATTGGGCTTTGGTGTCCGAAAACGGACTTGAAAAACAAATAAATACAAATGGTATCAACCCGTATTACATGTCCGTGGAGGAAATCAGGCATATTCTGGAAACGGAGCTGCTCCCTGCCCTCCCCCAGCTGGATCGTGAAAATATCCGTGAAATATGCTTTTACGGATCCGGGTGCTCCACTCCGTCGAAGGCTGCACTGATCCAAGACGCCCTTTCCCTGATATCCCCAAATGCTTCCATTTTCGCAAGCCATGACGTACTGGCCTCCGCAAGAGCCGCCTGTGGCGAGGATAAAGGGATAGCCTGTATACTTGGAACGGGTTCAAATTCATGCGTTTATGACGGAAAAAACATAGTCAGGAACGCTATCTCCCTCGGTTACTTTCTTGGAGATGAGGGAAGCGGCATACATATCGGGAAGCTGTTTCTGACCCGATACCTGAAAAACAGGGTCTCCCCGGAATTGAAACGTGCGACAGACGAACACTTCCATTTGTCATTTGAGGAGATACTGAACGGGATTTACCAACAGGATAAGCCCAACCGTTTCATTGCCCCATTCTCCCGTTTCATTCTGGACCACGCTTTTGAATTTCAGGATTTGAATGACATCGTACGCCAATCCTTCACAGAATTTGTTCAGGAATACATCCGGCCTTTTCCTGAAGCGGAAAGCTACCCCATCTGCTTTGTAGGCTCCGTGGCCTTCCTTATGAGGGAGATTCTTCAGGAGGTGTTTGCGGACGAAGGCTACCGGATTGAACGCATAGTACGCTATCCGATTGAAGGACTGGTTTCATACTACCAAAAGCAACTGCAACAGAACAAATAAGCATCATACAAACCTATTATAGCCATGGCCTCACTCAAACAGGAACAAAACCTCAAACTGGGACAGAAACTATCTCCAAAACAGATACTATTCACACGACTGCTGGAAGTTCCCTCCATTCAGCTGGAGCAGCGCATACAACAGGAACTTGTGGACAATCCTGCATTGGAAATTGCCGCCTATGAGGAAGATGAGAAAGACAATCGGGATTTGGACGCGGAAACGGACGATCGCATCGGCAACGATTTGCCGGATGATGAGATGGAGAGCGACATCCCGGAATACGATGCGGAAAACGACATGACGGACTTTTTTTCGGACGATGATGACCGCGATGCGCTTTACCGCAACATCTCCAACTATTCTCCGGATGATGAGGAGCGGGAGGTTCCCATCATTTCCCATGACAGTTTCTTAGAGAGCATGAAGCAACAACTGGGCATGTTCCAGTTTAACGAAGAGGACCATCAGACAGCGGAATACATTTTAGGTAACATTGATGAGAGCGGATACCTGCAACGCAATGCGAAGGAGATTTCCAATGATTTGCTGTTCAACATGAACATCCGCGTGACACCGGAAAAGATAAATGAGATAATCCAACAGATCATCCATCGGATAGAGCCTGCCGGCGTCGGGGCCACAAACCTTCAGGAATGCCTTCTGCTGCAATTGGAACGGCTTCCGAAAACTCCGACCACCGAACTTGCCACCGGCATTATTACCAGAACTTTTCCTGAGTTCACCAACAAGAACTACGATAAAATCAGGTCGAAAATGCACTGCAGCGAGGAGGATTTCAAAAAAGCCATCGCACTGCTGGTCAGACTCGATCCCAAACCCGGATACACCAACAACGACATTGAACGGGAATCCGCCTACATTTCTCCTGATTTTGTAGTATATTACAACGAGAAAACCGACCAGCTGGAACTGAGCCTGCCCAAATACAACATCCCCGAACTATGTGTCAGGAAAGCATATAAGAACCTGTTTGAGGAGATTCGTGAAAAAAAGAACATCGACAAGAACGAACGGAAAATCGCCATGGATTTTGTGCGGCAGAAGGTGACGGCCGCAGAATGGTTTATCGAATCGCTGAACCAACGCGAAAACACACTTCTCCGGACCATGGAATGCATAATGGACTACCAGCGCACATTTTTCCAGACAGGGGACGAGACAACTATCAAACCCATGATTCTGAAAAATATAGCTGAAAAAATCGGAATGAATATCTCCACAGTTTCCAGAATCACCAGCAGCAAATATGTGCTCACCCCATACGGCATGTACCCGTTGAAGTTCTTTTTCTCCGAGTCTATGGAAAAGGAGGGCGAAGAGGTTTCTTCCAGGGAAATCAAAAAGATAATACAGGACACCATACAAGACGAGGACAAGGATCATCCTCTGACGGATGATGAAATACGTAACATTCTGTCCGACAAAGGCTACAACATTGCACGCCGTACAGTGGCAAAATATCGCGAGCAAATGGGGTTCATGCCTTCCAGGATGCGGAAATAATATACTACTATCCTTATTTTCAAAAACATGAAACAATCGGAAATACTTGAAGGATTAAACAAGGCGCAGGCTGTTGCGGTCCAGCATGTGGACGGCCCGATGATGGTCATTGCCGGAGCAGGTTCAGGAAAGACAAGGGTTCTGACCCACCGTATCGCATATCTTATTTCCCAAGGGGTAAGCCCCTTCCACATTCTGGCTCTTACCTTCACAAACAAGGCTGCGGAAGAGATGCGCAACCGGATATGCCAGCTGTTGGGGGACAGCAACGGGCGCAATGTATGGATGGGCACCTTCCATTCCATCTTCAGCAAAATCCTGCACATAGAAGCCGGGTACATCAACTTTACACCCAAATTCACCATATACGACACGGACGACTCGAAAGCACTGGTCAAAAGCATTTTGAAAGAGCTGAATCTGGATGACAAGGTCTATCGTCCCACAATGGTGCTCAATGTGATCTCCTCCGCCAAATCCAACCTGATGGATCCGGACGAATACAACAACAACCAACTGCTACAGCAGGAGAACGTCCAGAGGAAAATCCCGGCAATGGGCGAAATCTACCGCCGCTACAACAACCGGCTGCACCGTGCGGACGCCATGGACTTTGACGACCTGCTTTTCTACATGTATCTGTTGCTAAGGGATTTTCCAGAACTGCTCTACAAATACCAGCACAAGTTCCAGTACATCCTGGTGGATGAGTATCAGGACACCAACTACGTCCAGTACCAGATTGTCCGCAAGCTGGCCGCCCTGAACGAAAACCTCTGCGTGGTTGGCGACGATGCGCAGAGCATCTATGCCTTCCGTGGGGCGAACATCCAGAACATCCTGAACTTCAAGGAGGATTATCCGGACTATACGCTTTACAAGCTGGAACAGAACTACCGTTCGACCCGGAACATCCTTGAAGCCGCAAACAATGTGATTGAACACAACATCAAACAGATTCCCAAAACAATCTGGACGACCAACACCGAAGGTGAAAAGATCAAGGTTCTTGAGACAGATGACGATCATACTGAAGCGGAAGCTGTTGTTGATGAAATTATACAACAGAAGAAAGAGAACAATCTGCAGAACAGCGACTTCACCATCCTTTACCGGAACAATAGCCAATCGCGCCCGTTTGAGGAATATTTGCGGCGCAAAGGACTGCCTTATCGCATCTATGGCGGCATGTCATTTTACAAACGCGCTGAAATAAAGGATATATTAGCCTATTACAGACTGACAATCAATCCGAACGACGACGAATCGCTGCGCCGGATCATCAACAAGCCGCAACGGGGAATCGGTCTCACCACCATGGAAAAGGTGATGACTGCAGCCAGCCAAAGCAATGTATCCCTCTGGAACTGCCTTTGCCAGCCGGAGAGCCATGGTCTTGCACTTTCTCCCGCCACATTCAAGAAAATAGATGATTTCATCCAGAAAATCAAATCATACCAGACACTTCTAACCGAGAAAAACGCCTTTGAACTTGGCAAATACATTGCGGACACCTCCGGCATGACACAGGAGCTGCGTTCCATGGAGGATGAGCCTGAACGATATGAGAACCTCGGAGAGCTTTTCAATGCCATGAAAGGCTTTGTGGAAAAGGAGCCTGACAATCCTATCGACATGGAGACCGGTGAGGAACGGCCGCCGCAATTCCCCTCCTTGGACCTGTTCATGAACGAAGTGTCGCTGCTGACCACAGGCGATGAGGATGATAAGGATTCCGTTGACCGTATAAAACTGATGACCATCCACGCCGCCAAAGGATTGGAATTTCCAAGCGTCTTTATTACAGGACTGGAGGAGAACCTTTTTCCAAGCTTCATGGTTTCCTCTTCAGCGGAACTTGAGGAGGAACGCAGGCTTTTTTATGTGGCCATAACACGCGCACAACGGCATCTTTGCCTATCCCTGGCGCATGCACGCTTTACGTTCGGGAGCACCAACATTCACGAACCCAGCCGTTTCATACAGGAAATTGATTCGAAATATACGCTTCCGGTATATGTTGAGTCCAAAACGGTCAGAAGACGCAATGAAGCAACAGCCCCGACTTTCAGGTCACGGACCACATACAGCACCAAGGAACAGGCATACTCAAAACCTGTATCCAGACCGGCATTCCGTCCTGCAAACACAACAGCACCACGTCCGGCCGCTCCTGCCGTTCCCGCACCGGAAAGTCTGCCTTTGGGCGACCTGGTGACGGACACGAAGCAACTTCAAACAGGAATGAGACTGTATCATAACAAATTCGGTCTTGGAACCTTGGATGAAATCCTGGAAACCGGCAGCAACGGCAAGGTAATCATCACATTCGACCAGTTCGGTCAGAAGACCATGCTGCTCCAGTTCGCGAAACTTAAAATAGTGTTGAAATGATACAAATTTGACAAACTGTTTTTATATGGACATATACATTTATATATTCAGAATTGCATGCGCACTCTTTTTCGGGTTCTGCATCGGTCTGGAACGGCAAATCCGCAAAAGGAACGCCGGACTGGTGACCAATACGCTGGTTGCCATCGGCGCATGCTCATTCATCCTTATTTCCGAAACCATCATCACAGCCTCTATCCAGGCGGGCGGTCCGGTCAACAACGACAACCTGCGGGTGCTCTCCCAAGTGGTGACAGGCATCGGCTTTTTGGGCGCAGGCGTTATATTGAAGGACGGCGTGTCAATCCACGGTCTGAACTCCGCCGCAACCCTATGGTGTTCCGCCGCTGTGGGTTGCCTCTGCGGATACGGATTGTGGAAGGAGGCCATGGTCTCCTCCATTGCAATACTGATCACCAACTGGTTCTTCAAATGGCTGGAGCACCGGCTTGAGAAAAGGAGATCCGAAAAACCGGACGAGTAGCGTCAGCGGATTTCAACCAGGCTGTCCCTGTCTACAACAGCCTGATAATGTGCGGTTCGCTCCATCACGGACTTGACATACCGCAGGGTATGGCGGCCACCGTGATAGCTGCCGTTTTTCACCACCGGCATACGGTAGTGTTTCCAATCCGCCAAAAGCAGCAGGGCCTCCTTCACTCCTCCCTCCCATCTGGTCGGGTCAAGCCCATCAACCTCTCGCGCCAAGGCAATGGCATCGGTCAGGTGCCCTCCGCCGGCATTGTAGGCCGCAACAATCATCGGCACAATCTGCATTGAATCGGTCACCCCTTCACGCATAATTTTCCGCTTGAGAACCTCAACATAACGGCAGCCGCCCTCAATCTGTTTGGCAGGCGACGAGGCGGCATGCACCCCGAAGCGCGATGCAGTTGCCGGGGCGAACTGCATCAGACCTATGGTGTTACCCTTGCCAACCACATCCAGATGGAACTTTGATTCCTGATAGATGAGCGCGGCCATCAGCCGCCAGTCCACACCATGCTCCGCCGAATATTTTTTCAGAAGGTCGTCGTAACGGGAAATCGACCCGAAAGGTATCCGGCGGGAATTCTCCGCCATGCGGTTGCGCTCGCTGGAATTTGGGTCGGTGTATTTCCTGCGGAGCCGCGCAAAATCACGCTCCTTTCCGTAATTCTTCAAAAATCTGTCCACAGTCAGCAAAAGGGAGTCGTTCCCGCGACGCACCGCCCAGCATAAAGGCAACTTTCCCGGCAGTATATCCTTCACAGCAAGGTTTGGGAACAACGCCGAATATGCCCGCCAATATACCCCCATCGCCAATGCGGCATCAGGCTTTCCATCACGGTCCATCACCTCCAGCAGCTGGTCCTCCGACGTGCGATAGATGTGCATCCTCCATTGGGGATGCTCGCGGAAAACTCGTGCCGACAATCCGCCAAACACCGGAGAGGGAAGCGTTCCGAAATCCACTGCCGAATCGGAGGAACCCCGACGGGAAAGGGAAACAACGTCCGAGACATACAAAGGGTGTGTGAAGGAGAAGAAGGCGCGCCATTCCGGTGTCGGGGTTTCCGCCGCAGCCAGAAGGTCAACATCGTTCCGCAGCAATGCCATATTGATGTCCTCGTAGGTGTAATAGACATGGAATGATGGCTTAACCAGCATCGAATCGGCAATCACCTGTACAAGTTCGTAGGCAAAACCTCCAACCTTGCCCTGGTGCAGGTAGTATTCCATCGGATTCATCAGCACCCCGACATGAATCACACCCTCCTCCCGGATTTCACCAAGTGTATGGAATCCCTTTTCACCGGACAATGCATTCCAGCGGAAAAGCAAGGCACATATACAGCAGAGCACCGCCGCCTCAATTGCACTGAACAGTACAAACCGTTTCCCTGCGGCGGAAAAGGTCATCGGATTTTGTATTTGTCCGCATCAATCGGCACCCCGTCCAGGACCGACTCCACCAGCAGGTCGCCGTGATAGGTGAGCTTCAGGGAGAAGAATGGCCGCTCCTGCGCCATAAGATAAAGGAAAACCCGGTCGCCCTCCCACAGGTTCAGGCAGCCGAGTTCATCCTTGGGTATCCACTGGAGTTCGCCTTCGTCACACGGATGCAAAGTCCCCTCCCATTCCGTTGCGGAAAAGAGATGCATGTAGTCGCTCTGCGCCACATCTGAGACAAAAGTGACAATTCCGTGATAGCGCCACCGTGTCACAACCAGGCCGGTCTCCTCCCGCACCTCGCGCAACATGCACTCCTCCGGGCTTTCGTCAGGCTCGAACTTGCCGCCGACGCCGATCCATTTGTCATGGCTGTCGTCCACCGCCTTCTTTGTGCGGTGCAGCATAAGGTAGCGGCCGTCGCGTTCCAGGTAACAGAGGGTGGTCATCCGCATAACAGGTGACATTTTGTTTTGTTTCTGTAGAGACAAGGCATGATAATTTTGTAGGGACAAGGTATGCCTTGTCCCTACAGAAACAAACGGTTCAGAATGTCATCATCCACCAGGTTCGGAACGGTCACGCGCAGGCGCGGCTCTTTCTCCATAGCACGACGGATGGCGAACATGGCACCTTCGTTGCGGGCCCATGAACGGCGGGAAATGCCGTTGTTCACATCCCAGAAGAGCATGGAGCGCAAGCGGCGGTCGCTGTCGTCGGAGCCGTCAATCACCATGCCGAAACCGCCGTTTATGACCTCGCCCCAGCCGACGCCGCCTCCGTTATGGATACTAACCCATGTTGCTCCGCGGAACGAATCGCCGATCACATTCTGCACCGCCATGTCGGCAGTGAAGCTGGAACCGTCATAGATGTTGGAAGTTTCACGGAATGGCGAATCGGTGCCGGAAACATCGTGATGGTCACGACCCAGCACAATGGGAGCGGTAATCCTGCCCTCCTTTATCGCCTTGTTGAATGCAGCGGCTATAAGTATGCGCCCCTCGGCATCAGCGTAAAGGATTCGCGCCTGCGAACCCACCACAAGATGGTTGGCCTTTGCACCCTTTATCCACTGGATGTTGTCGTGCATCTGCTGCTGGATCTCCTTTGGCGAACGTGACGCTATCTCAGCAAGCACCTCCATGGCGATATGGTCGCTGGCATCCAAATCCTCCGGCTTGCCGGAGGTGCAGACCCAACGGAACGGGCCGAAACCGTAGTCAAAATACATCGGTCCCATGATGTCTTGCACGTAGGAAGGATAGCGGAACCTGCCGTCCGGTTTGAGCACATCTGCACCGGCACGGCTTGACTCAAGCAGGAAGGCATTCCCGTAATCGAAGAAATACATCCCCTTTGCCGTCAGTTTGTTGATGGCCGCCACCTGACGGCGCAGACTGGCCTGCACCGCCTCGCGGAACTTTTCGGGCTGCTCCGCCATCATCCGTTTGGACTCCTCAAAACTCAGGCCGGCCGGATAATATCCGCCCGCCCATGGATTATGCAGGGAGGTCTGGTCTGAACCCAAATCGATGTGGATGTCATGCTCAGCGGCATATTCCCACAAATCGACCACGTTCCCCTGATAGGCATAGGAACGGGCCTCCTTTTTTGCGATGGATTCGCGCACATGGCGGAAGAGCTCCTCCAGATTGTCATGTACCTCGTCCACCCAGCCCTGACGGAAACGCTTCTGCGTGGCGTTAGGGTTGATTTCGGCGGTGATGGAGACCACACCTGCTATGTTGCCAGCCTTGGGCTGCGCACCCGACATGCCGCCAAGACCGGCGGTCACAAACAGTTTTCCGGCGATTTCACCGCCCTGTTTCCTCGCGGCGTTCATCACCGTAATGGTGGTGCCGTGCACAATGCCCTGCGGCCCTATGTACATGTAGGAGCCTGCGGTCATCTGACCGTACTGGGTGACTCCCATTGCATTGTAACGCTCCCAATCGTCCGGTTTGGAATAGTTGGGGATCATCATGCCGTTGGTGACAACCACCCTCGGCGCATCCCTGTGCGACGGGAAGAGACCCATAGGGTTGCCGGAATACATGGCCAGCGTCTGCTCCTCTGTCATTTCGGCCAGATATTTCATTGTCAGACGGTACTGCGCCCAGTTCTGGAAAATGGCTCCGTTACCGCCGTAGATTATAAGTTCGTGCGGATGCTGCGCCACCGCCGGATCAAGGTTGTTCTGGATCATCAGCATGATGGCCGCCGTCTGCCGGCACTTGGCCGGGTACTCGTCGATGGGACGGGCATACATCGGATAGTCCGGACGGAAACGGTACATGTAGATGCGTCCGTATTTCTCAAGCTCCTCAGCAAATTCCGGAGCCAGCGTCTCATGAAAACGTGGATCGAAATAACGAAGCGCGTTGCGCACCGCAAGCTTTTTCTGCTCCGGCGTAAGTATGTCCTTGCGCTTCGGGGCATGGTTGATGTTCGGGTCATAGGGCTTCACTTCCGGAAGAAAATCCGGAATGCCGGCCAGTATCTCTTTTTGGAAATCGTTCATAGTATTGTTATTAATGCTTATTATTTCTTTTTATTGAACTGTATCAGCGAAAGTTGCTTGGCCACCTCCTCCGCAATGTGCATGAAGGCCGCGCCCTCCGGGGATTTCTCATCCAATGCGGCAGGTTCGCCGTTGTCGCCGCCCTCTGCGATGGACTGGACAAGCGGAATCTCGCCCAACAGCGGGATGTTCATCTGTTCGGAAAGCCGGCGGCATCCGCCATTGCCGAAAATGTAGTATTTGTTTTCGGGCAGTTCGGCGGGAGTGAAATAGGCCATGTTCTCCACAAAGCCAAGAATCGGGATGTTTATCTCCTCCGCGTGGAACATTTCAACTGCACGCCTCACATCCGAAAGTGCCACCTGCTGCGGTGTGCTCACAACCACCGCCCCGCTCACCGGCAGGCTTTGCGCCACCGTCAGCTGGACATCGCCCGTTCCCGGAGGCAGATCCACCACCAGATAGTCGACATCGTTCCATGCCGTTTCGGTGGCAAGCTGCTTCAACGCGCCGGAGACCATGGGGCCGCGCCACACAAGTGCCTTGTCGGGTTCCATCATGAAACCGACCGACATCAGCTGCACATCGTATTTCACAACCGGTAGCATATAGGTTTTCCCGTCACGCTCGATGCCTTGGATTGGCACTTTGGAGAGACGGAACATCATCGGAATGGAGGGGCCGTAAAAATCGGCGTCCAGCAGACCGACGCGCGCGCCTGTCTTGGCAAGAGCCACCGCAAGGTTCGCCGCAACCGTGGATTTGCCCACACCGCCCTTGCCGGAAGCGACCAGAATGGTGTTTTTCACACCGGTAAGTTCGGGCGTGGGGGCGTTTCCGCGCACCTTAGCGGTCAGATTCACCTGCACCTCAACCTCCGGACCGATGTATTGGCGGATGGCGTTGGTGCAATCCTCCCGCATCCGGTTGCGCATCGGACAGGCAGGTGTTGTAAGCACAAGGTCAAATGACACCTTGTTGCCATCAATGGCAATGTTGTCAATCATTTTTAAGGTGACCAGATCCTGTCCCAAATCAGGGTCGTTCACATGGGAAAGGGCATCCGTCACCTGTTTTTCGGTAATCTTCATAAATATTCCAGTACTTTGTTTTGTGTTTTCTTTATTCGACAGGAAGAGTCCGCGTCTCCATGATTTGGAGTGGCCATTGGGTCCGAATGTCAGCCGAGGAGCCTCCAATCTTGAGAGTGTAGTTGCCTTTTTCAAGCACCCAGCAGAGGTGGGCCTCATCGAAAGAGGCGATGTCCCAGACGGAAAAGCTCATTGAAAGCATCTGGCTCTCATCCGGTTTCAGCAGCCGTGTCTTGGCAAAGTCGACCATCACCTTAAGCGGCTTCTCCATACTCAGGTTCTTGCGCTGCTGGCTCACATACAGCTGCACAGACTCTTTGCCCTCCTTGGTTCCGGTATTGGTTACCCGCACCTGGACATACACCGAATCGCCCCTGCGTTCAGCCTTCAGTTTGTCACAGGCGAATGAGGTATAGCACAATCCGTGGCCGAAGGGATACTGCACCTGATCCTGATGCTCGTCAAAAAAGCGGTATCCGATACGAATGTTCTCCGCATACGCCACCTCGTCCACAAACATGTAGCCGGTCATGGGATTGTCGTTGCCTACCTTGGGCAGCCTTGGTTTCCCGGTATATTTTTCAGGAAAATTGTGGGATGAGGGGATATTGTTGTACTGCTTGGGCCAGACCATGGCCAGTTTTCCGGAGGGGTTGCTGTTTCCGACAATGATGTCAAACAGAGCGGCCGGGGCTCCCTGCCCAGCATGGCCGCAATAGAGAATGGCATCCGGGTATTCCTGCCAGTCAGACACATCCACCATACCCTCAACATCAAGGATGACATAAACCTTTTTGCCCCATTTGTGATAGGCGGCGCAGACATCGCGAATCAGCGAAAGCTCCATTTCGGAAAGCCTGTACCCGTTTTCAAGGGAACGGTCCCTACCCTCCTCCACAGCCAGCCTGCTGATGGTGACAATTGCGAACTGCGCAGTCTTCACCTGCTGCTGCAAAGCCCCCTTTGAAGGCAGCAGTTCCTGCGGCCATTGGGTGAACTTTGCCTCGGCAACCTGCTGCAGATCCTTCTCCATCTGCTGGGCGGCGGTAAGCGGCTTCGGACGGACAGGCGTCCCTTTCGCAGCAGTCTTTGGAGCGGTTCCGGGCTTGTTTTTTGCCGGTGCAGCCGGAGCGGCCTCCTTCTTCTCCTGCGGAATGAATGTTTTCAAGTGTGTAAGAAAGGAGCCGGTCACTGTCGGATCGGGAATAAACCCGGCCTTCATGAACTCTAGGGCAAGAGAGGATTTGCCTGCTGCCTGCTGCCGCAGGTCACAGGAGACATTATGATATGAGCCCACTCCATAGAAGCCGACCTTTTTCATATGGGTGTCCAAAGGGAGACTCTCCCCGACATTCTTCAGCAGCACGATGCTTTCGGTGGCGGCCCTGTAGGCAAGTTTCGCATGAGAGGCCATATCCGGCCGTGACGCCTTGTATCTTGTATAGGTCGGAGTGCGCATGATGGCGGCTAGCAGACGGCCAGTCACCTCATTGAGCCTCTCCTCACTGATTTTTCCGGAACGGCATGCCTCACACAAGGCATCATACTGTTCCCTGCTTCCGGGCATCAGACAGTCGGTGCCGGCCAAAAGCTGGGCAACAGGATCGTGTCCTGCATAGCGGTCCGTGATAACCACGCCCTCATATTTCCATTTGCCGCGCAACACTCCGGACAACATCACGCTGTCCTCGGTCTGATAATGGCCGTTGACCTGCGGATATGCGGCCACAATGCCCCATGGGGCGGCTTCACGGACAACCTTTTCAAACGGCTTCAGATATATTTCACGGATAGTGCGCTGGCTGGCCAGCACATTCACATTGGTGCGGTTGGCCTCCTGATTGTCAATATACCAGTATTTCAAACAGGCCTTCACCCCTTGGGACTGCAATCCCCTGACGATGGCCGAAGCAAGCTTCGCCGCCAGCACCGGATCCTCCGAAAAATACTCCCCGTTCCGGCCGGAGAGCGGATTACGAACCACATTCGCCGCCGGAGTTGTCACCACGTCAACACCTGAGGCAACCGCCTCACGGCCGATAGCCGCGCCAACCTCATAAAGCAGATCCTTGTTCCAGGAGGCGGCAAGGACATAAGGAACCGGAAAGTTCGTCTTTACGGCAGTTGATGACGGATTGTCCATTTTAAGGCCGCCATTAACATCGGCAAAGGTAACGGATGGGATTTTGCATTTGGAAAGCGCGTGCGTGTAGGCCCATGCTCCGGGCACGGAACGCATCCGTTGCGACGTTTCCGTAGTGTCAATAAGAACATCATGTGCGCCGACAAGCAGCGCAACCTTTTCTTCCATCGACAGCGACTTCAAAGCCTTTTCCACAGAGGAAGGACGTGTATTCTGTGAAAATGTAGATTGGAACGGATTGATTAATAGTAGCATAAAAAAGGCAGCCACAACCTTCAAATCTGTTTTCATCTGACTGTTATTTTAAAATACGCCGGGGACTATTCCCCAAAAATAAAACGCTGCAAATATATAAAATTTTACAATACGCAACAAGGGACGGAAGATAAAATTTTCAACCGTCCCTTTGTCAAATTCTTTTCAAGCGGAAAACTATACGAAAGCGGTGCGCAGGAAGTCGGTGCAGGCCTCGAATGTGGGGAAGGTATGCTCCTCCGGAACCAGCTCCGGTATCACCTTCATGGTCTTCAACATGTACATTGGCTGTGGCTGGATTATGGTCATCAGAACTGTCATCCCCTTGGCCTGAAGATCCTTGATTGCTGTCTCCATGGCATACAGGCCGGACTGGTCCATGAAACTGACAAGCCTCATGCGGATAATGACAATCTTGACATTGTCCGGCACATCATGCATCACCTCCTGGAAACGGGTGATGGTGCCGAAAAAGATGGGGCCGTTCAACCGCTGCACATAAATCTTGTGCCTGATCTCCTGCGGCATGCCGCCCTCGTCCTCCCAGGGGGACTCCTTGTCGAAATTGGTCATTTCGGCGGAGCTGTATCCGCCCTCCACCAAATCGCTGGC
>CACYHG010000014.1 GCA_902774175.1 uncultured Bacteroidota bacterium | reverse complement strand
CGGTGTGTCGGGGGTGCAGCAGGTGTGGCTCCACATCCGCGACGGCTATGGCTGTGAGGATTCGGTCATGCACGAACTGTTAGTGACGGAGTTCCTCAGTTTCCCGAACATATTTTCCCCGAACGGCGACGGCATCAACGACTTTTTTGTGCCGATGGAGGTGGGCGGCTATTTCGAGCGTTTCGACATGACAATCTACAACCGCTGGGGCGGTGTGGTGTGGCAGCGCAACTGCAGCGGCGAAAGCGGCAGCTGTCCCGACTACGGGAATGATGGTTTCTGGTGGGACGGCAAAACGGTCTCCGGTGCGGATGCCTCGGAGGGAGTCTATTTCTGGGTGGTCTCCGCCACGCCGAAATCAGCCACCGGCGACATCATCCTGCAGGGCAGCGTGACGCTGGTGCGTTGATTTTTATACGGTAGAGACGGTGCATGCACCGTCTCCACATTGGTGCGGTATTTTTATTGGTGCGGTGATTTTTTTTTCAAAAATGCGGTAACGTTTTACACAAAAAATACGTCTATATATAAAACAGATGTCATTTTTTTGTAATTTTGCATTTTAAAACACCTGATGAATTGTAGAGCGTACATCGCCGCCATATTGCCCGTCCTGCTTTGCGGGATGCTTCATGCGCAGGTCCGTTTCACAGCGGACAACCGCAGCGGCTGTGTTCCGTTCATCGTGTCGTTCAGCGACAAGAGCCCCGGCAACGTCACCTCATGGGAGTGGGATTTCGGTGACGGCTCGGCACAGTCGTTTAAGCAGAATCCGGTGCATACCTACACTTCGGCGGGCTGGTTCAGCGTCAAACTTAAGGTGACATACGCCAACGGCACAAGCCGCGACACCACCTATATCCGTTATATCCACACCTCTTCCGGCCCTATTGTCGGCTACACCGTTGTTCCAGATTCGGTCTGCCCCGGATATCCTGTTCAGTTCACTCCACGAATCACATCTGCAGACGGCATCAGCCGCACGTCGTGGGATTTCCGTGACGGCCATGCCGACACGTCTCGGAATCCGCAGCACAGCTATGCCATGTCGGGTTGGTACCGTGCGGTGCTTCGGGTTACTGACACGCTGGGCTGCACGGGGACCGATTCGGTGAGCCAGCCGGTTTATGTGAAGCCGAAGCCTAAGGCGATGTTCTATGCCGCCGATTCCATCCAGTGTGTGAAACAGATGGGGGAATACCGCGATGTCCATTTTGTGAACCAGTCCCAGGGGGCGGTTGCCTATGAGTGGGACTTTGACGACGGCAGCGGCTCCACGGATTTCCAGCCTCAGCACAGGTTTCCCTACGGAGGGTATGACATCACCCTGGTTGCCAAGGCAGCCAACGGCTGCAATGACACGTTGAAGCTGCGTAATCTGGTCAGCATAGAATTGTTCCAGCCCTATTTCACCAAATCGGACTCGGTGCTCTGCTCGCTGCCGGGGCAGCTCACGCTTACGGGCTACGGCGCCAACTATTACCGCTGGCGGCTGGACGATGGCGCCGGCCACATCTACGACAAGATGGGCTATGAGTTCAAACCGTCAATTACGGAGCCGGGCGAGTACAACCTTCAGGTGATTTACCAGAACAAATATGGCTGCTCGGACACTGCGCGGTATGTGAAGTTCATAAAGGTTGTGGACATTGAAAAGTTTGTCCCGAACGTGGTCATCCATGACGAGGACTATTGCAACCCTTTCGGTCCCATCTCGTTTGTGAACAAGACGATATTTGACTCTGCCGCGCCGCTGAAGAGAGGGGTGACTGCTTGGAATTTCACGGACGGCACGGCCAATGTAGTTGGGGATTCCGTCTCCCATGTGTTCGGAAGCTATGGCATTTTTTACGTGGAGGGATATTTCACAACGCCGGAGGGCTGCGAAATGCCGAAGGTGCGGCGCAAGATACGCATCAAGCCTTTGCGGGAGGTGTTTGATCTGCAACGCTACTCCGGTGGTTGCGTCCCTTTTTCGACAGCTATGTTTTTGGTTCCGCATGAGGATAAGGACGATCCTGACAAATCATACACTTGGAGTTCTCCGGAGGCGAAAATAGTGCGGTATGAGTGGCACTGGGGCAACGGGGACACCACCGTCACCACGGGGCCGCGTTCCAATTACGTCTATCAGAAGGCGGGCATCTATTATACCTATGTGGTGCTTACCAACAGTCAGGGTTGCACGGACACACTGTATGAGAAGATTGTCTGCGGCAATCCGCCAAGGGTCTACTGGGAGTATGACAGCATAGGCATCAAGTGCGCCTCTCATTTTGTTATGAATCTGAATGTGTATGACTCCCTGTATTATGATCCGGTGCTGAAGGATTCGGTCCCTTATGAAGGCGCCGGTCCTGCGGACGATGCGCTCTGGTTCGGCTCCAGTCTCACCGATTCCGCGCTTGCGGAACTCATAAAGTTGCCTCCGGACAGCATTGCGGCTACAGGCGCATGTATAGGCAGGGGCATGCATACCTTTCTGGGCGGCGCGCATGACACCGGCATTGTGCATCTTGCTGTGGTGCCCTATTATAACGGATGTCCCGGAAAAGCCATGAAAAAGGATTCCATCGCCTATATGTGTCCGCCGATTGCACAGGCGTCGGCATTGCAGATAGATGGAGTTAAATCAAATATTATAGCAATAGAGAAGGATGCACCAAACTGCAACTATCCGTACGCCCATTTTTGGACGGGAACCAAAGCCGCCACATCCCATATATGGTATTTCGGGAACGATTCCACGGACGCTGCGGGTCATTATTGGATCGGGGACACCTCCCACCGGGATTCGGTGTGGTACCAGTTCAAGCCCGGTCCCTACATGCACAACGGCAAGGGTGTAGCGCATCTGCATCTGGTGGCCATCAATGACGACAGCACCGGCATCAAGGGGGCTTTCAACCTCTGCAAGTTATGCTATGACACCGCCTGGGCTGAGGTCAAAATCATTGAGGTTAAGCCATGGCTCTATCTCAGCGACACGGACATCTGCACTGGCGACAGCATCACCTTCAGGGACTCCACAATAAGCGGGTCGGCGTTGAACGAATGGGGGGCCTATTATTATGTAACGAGCATGAGCGGTAGAGATTCCGCCATTTACATTACAGGTAGGGCGCCCAAGTCGCACTATACCTATAATGACAGCACCTCCCCCAACGGGTATGGTACTGTGAGGCTGCCGGCCGGCTCCAGGTTTTGGGAGCCGGGCCGCATCAAGTTCATGATGGAGGGTGTGACGTCGTTCAATGTCCCCACATTAAAGGATGGTGACACCACGTATATTCCTAAACTTCCATATAATCACTGCAGTTACTATGATACTGTGGAGATAGATGTCTTCCCGAAAAGCGCACCGATAGTGCAGAGCGTCAGTGAGGCCTGTGTAGGTGACACCGTAACCTTCTATGGCGACGCTGAGACAGAATACCCTTATGAGCACTACAAGATAAAACGCTATCTGTGGAATGTGGCCGGACGCAGCGACAGCAACAGGAACGCAAAATATGTGTTCCAGAAGGGCGGGGACTACGATGTGCGCCTGTTTGTGACCAACGAGAAGGACTGCGACAGCTCCACGGTTTTCAAAAAGCAGATATTCATCCAGGGGGTGAACGCCACCTGGACGCCGTCGGGCAACCGTTATGAGGTCTGCAACAAGGCGGCCATCCGTCTGCAGTCCAGAATCACAAGCGTGGGCAGCACCTCGCTGGTGTACCGCTGGGTGTTCAATAACGGCAAGAATTTGTACAGAACCCCTAAGGAGGTGTCCGGACGGACGCAGGTTTCGCCCTCGTTTGACGTGGACTCGGCGGGATATGTGAAGATAACGCTGTATGTCTACGATTCGGTATCGGGCTGCACCAGCAGCTTCACCGATTCCATCTTTGTTTACAAGCCCAAGGCTGACTTTATGTCGACCAACCCGCTTGCCCCATGTCCGGAGCTTCAGGTTGACTTCCGCGACAGCACGCCTGACCCGGGCTATTCCGGTGGGCGCGTGGTGAAATGGGAGTGGTTTTTCGAGGACCGTGACGACACTGTGTGGTCGGTGGGCCGCACCCCGACCTTCATCTACTCGCATCCGGGCCGCTACGACGTGTCGTTGGTGGTTACGGACGCTTCGGGCTGCACCGACACGGTGACGAAGCCGGAGTATGTGCGCATAGAGGGTGCGGACGGCTTCTTCACGATGGACACCACGGAGGGCTGCATGCCGCTACGTGTGGGCTTTGCGGTGACTCTGCTCTTTCCGGCAGACACGGTGCATCTGATATTCGGCGACGGTAGCGACCGCTACGTGCAGGTTGCCTATCCCGGCCAGATTTTCACCTACACCTACACCACACCCGGCAAGTATGTCCCCTCGATGGAGATGATCTCCTGGACCCGTGACGCGGACAGCACGCTGATACGCTGCGTGCAGAAATATCTTGGGGAGGACACCGTCTATGTTGTAAGTCTGGCTCCCGCGTTCGAGAGCGACACGCTGGTTTGTGTCAATGCATCCACCACATTCAAGAACCATACGACGGAGGCTGAAGGGCGAATCCAGCCACCCGGCCTTGGGACGCTGGACTCTCTGGTGTGGCGTTACGGCAACGGCAGCGTGGACCGTTCGCGCTTCGACGGAAGCACGCGGTATAACCGTCCCGGCTGGTACACTGTCACGATGCGCATGGGGGTGCGGCATTGTGTGGCGGACACGTCCGTCCGGCTGCGTGTGGTGGGGCCTCCCGACCTCCGTTTCACCCATGAGGACACTGTGGCCTGCGATTCGGTGCTGACGTTGTTCAGGGCGGATTCGCTGCGCGGTGACGAGACGGAGCTGGAATGGGGCTTCCATGACGGGACGGCGGTTAAGGGCAATCCCGCAAGCCATCCGTATGACCGCAGCGGAAAATATCCCTGCACCCTGACCGTCACCTATTCGGCGGCAGGCTGCAAGCACACCTACGATGATACTGTTGGAATAACGATATATCCTTCGCCGCAGGCCGAATTTGGCATATTCGACAAGGAGGGGAATGATGTGACAGACTTGTCTGACCGCGGCATCCGGACCGGAGAGACGGCGAAGTTCACGGACCGTTCGCAGCCTGGCGGAGGCGGCATAGTGTATTGGCGCTGGATGTTCGGCAACGGCGACAGCGCGGTGAGCGCCCAGGGCACAGACCAGGAGCACCGCTACGCCGGTGTGTCGGGGGTGCAGCAGGTGTGGCTCCACATCCGCGACAGCTACGGCTGCACCGATTCTGTCATGCACGAGCTGTTAGTGACGGAATTCCTCAGTTTCCCGAACATATTCTCCCCGAACGGCGACGGCATCAACGACTTTTTTGTGCCGGTTGAGGTCGGGGGATACTTCGAGCGTTTCGACATGACCATCTACAACCGTTGGGGCGGTGTCATGTGGCAGCGTTACTGTACAGGCGGTGAAAAGGGGCGCTGCCCCGACTACGGGCATGAGGATTTCTGGTGGAACGGAAAGACGGCCACAGGTGCGGATGCCTCGGAGGGGGTATACTTCTGGGTGGTCTCCGCCACACCGAAATCAGGCACCGGCGACATCATCCTGCAGGGCAGCGTGACGCTGGTGCGGTAATTTTCTGTGAAAAAATCCGCTTTTTTTACGTTACATATCCATAAAAGTTATACCTTTGCAAGTTTTAGTTTGACAAAGGAAATTTTTAAATTATAGCATTATGTATACTGAATTTCAAGAATATCTGAAAAAAGAGCTGGCTCAGATTGATGCCGACGGCCTCTACAAGCGTGAACGTATCATTGAAAGCGCCCAGGGTGCGGAAATCATGGTTGCGGGCAAAAAGTGCCTGAACTTTTGTGCAAACAACTATCTCGGCCTGGCCGACAATCCCGAACTGATTCAGGCTGCCAAGGAGGGGATGGATGCCCGTGGCTTCGGCATGGCTTCGGTCCGCTTCATCTGCGGATGCCAGGATCTGCATAAAACTCTGGAAAAGAAAATCGCCGACTTCTTTGGAACTGAGGACACCATCCTCTATGCCGCCTGCTTCGACGCCAACGGCGGTGTGTTCGAACCTCTGCTGGGACCGGACGACGCCATCATCTCCGACGCGTTGAACCATGCCTCCATCATTGACGGTGTGCGTTTGTGCAAGGCCCAGCGTTTCCGTTACGCCAACGCCGACATGGCCGATCTGGAGAAGCAGCTGCAGGATGCGCAGAAATGCCGCTTCCGCCTGATTGTCACCGACGGTGTCTTTTCAATGGACGGCAATGTCTGCCCGCTTGACAAGATTTACGAGCTGGCACAGAAATACAACGCGATGGTTATGGTTGACGAGAGCCATTCCGCCGGTGTGGTCGGCAAGACCGGACGCGGTGTCACCGAGCACTACAACCTGCGCGGCAAGGTTGAGATCCTGACCGGAACCCTCGGCAAGGCCTTCGGCGGTGCCATGGGCGGCTTCACCACCGGCCGTAAGGAGATAATCGACATGCTGCGGCAGCGTTCGCGCCCCTACCTCTTCTCCAACTCCATGGCTCCTGGTCTGGTGGCTGCCGGTATCCGCATGTTCGACATGATGACCGAAACCAACACTCTGCAGGACAAGCTGCATGCCAACACCGAATACTTCATCAAGAAGATGGTCGAGGCCGGTTTCGACTGCAAGCCTTCACAGTCCGCCATCTGCGCTGTGATGCTGTATGACGCACCGCTGTCCCAGAAGTTTGCTGCCAAGCTGCAGGAAGAGGGCATCTTTGTCACCGGTTTCTATTATCCTGTGGTGCCGAAGGGACAGGCCCGTATCCGTGTGCAGGTGAGCGCCGCCCACGAGCGTGAGCATCTCGACCGCTGCATCGCCGCCTTCACAAAAATCGGTAAGGAACTGGGTATCTTGAAATAATTCTGACTTCTGACTTCTAACTTCTGAATTCTGAATTCCATGAAAAAGATATTGATTGTTGGTTCCGGCGGACAGATCGGAACTGAATTGGTGAAAAAGCTTCGCGGCATCTATGGTAACGAAAACGTGGTGGCCAGCGACCTTCGCGCCCTGACCGGCGAGATTGTCGAGAACGGCCCGTTCGAGCGGATTGACTCGACGCAGATCATGCAGATTGTCGATGTGGTGAAACGCTACAACATCGACACCATCTATAACCTTGCAGCTATCCTTTCGGCCACGGCCGAGAAGAACCCCATGCTGGGCTGGAATGTCGGCATCGGTTCGTTGGTGAACTGCCTGGAGACGGCCCGCATCTTCAACTGCGCTGTCTTCACCCCCTCGTCAATCGGTGCCTTCGGCGCCTCCACGCCGCACGACAACACGCCGCAGGACACCATCCAGCGGCCTAACACCATCTACGGCGTTACCAAGGTGACGGGCGAGCTGCTGAGCGACTACTACTTCACCCGCTTCGGCGTGGACACCCGCAGCGTCCGTTTCCCGGGCCTCATCAGCAACCTGACGCTGCCCGGCGGCGGCACCACCGACTATGCCGTGGAAATCTACTATGCGGCTGTGAAGGGTGAGAAGTTCTACTGCCCAATCAGCAAGGGCACCTATATGGACATGATGTACATGCCCGACGCTCTGGACGCCATGGTGGACATCATGGAGGCCGACCCGAGCAAATTGGTACACCGCAACTCCTTCAACGTGACTTCCATGAGTTTCGATCCTGAAATCATCTACAACGCCATCAGGAAATATTATCCCAATTTTGAGATGGAGTACAAGTTCGACCCGATCCGCCAGGCCATCGCCGACAGCTGGCCTAACAAGATGGATGACAGCTGTGCCCGCAACGAGTGGGGCTGGAATCCCAAGTACGATCTGGACAAGATGACGGTCGACATGATCGAAACCCTGAAAAAGAAACTGCTGTAATAGTGATATTTAATTAATTAACATTGCTTCATAAAAGGATGCATCATGAGTAACCAAACAATGATTCCGATCATTGCTGAGTATTTCAAGACCCAACCCGTTTTGAAGGCATGGCTGTTTGGCTCCTATGCTCGTGGTGAGGAAACGCCTGAAAGCGATGTTGATATCATTGTTGAGTTTGATCATAGTTCGCCCATAGGTTTGTTCACCTATGCACAAATTTGGAGAGAATTGCAGGAACGTCTTGGTGTGGATGTGGATCTTGTGGAAGAGGGCACTTTGAAGTCCTTTGCCGTGGATTCGGCCAACCGGGATAAAAAACTGGTGTATGAGAGAGCGAATTAGAGATATTGAGCGGCTATATCACATTGAAGAGAGCATTGATCATGTGAATGAGTTCCTTAAAGGGAAATCTTTTGAGGAAATGAAATCAGATGTGATGTGTTTCCATGCAGTGGTTTACAATATCATGATTGTCGGAGAAGCTGCTAACATGCTGACAAAGGAATTTAGGGAGGAACACCCCGAAGTGCCATGGCGGAACATAATAGATATGCGCAATGTACTTGTTCATGGTTATTATACAGCCAGTCCTCTATTCATTTGGGAGACCTATACTAAAGATCTTGGTCCGCTGTTGGAGCGCGTGAGGCAATATATTGCTGAAATGCAAAATAAACAGGATATAAGCGGTGTTATTGGAAGAACAACCTTATAATCTGTAGCCGTTTCATCTGTGGTAATAATGTAGGGCCGTCATATTATGGCGGCCCTTTTTCTGTTTGCAATGTCTCGTTGTGGCCATTTTTTGGCGAAGAAAATTTTTTCCGCAAAAAACAGATTTCATAATCAAAAATTGAGTAATTTGGCAGATTGTTAAAAGTGTATAAAATTTTTTTGTTCTATGCAATTAAAACATTCTGGATCAAAATTTTTCAATATAGGCATCAAAGGCTGCATTGTACTGTTCCTGCTCTTTTTGATGCCAAAAACGCAGGCGTCCGGAGAAAAGGGGGCCGATGCGGAAGGCTTCAACGCCGGGGAGACCATCCTGGAGCATGTGGAGGATGCCTACGAATGGCACATCCTCACCTACAAGGACAAGCATGTTTCCATTCCTCTTCCCGTATTGTTGATAGATGACGGCAAATTCCACTGTTTCTGCGCCTCACATTTCCATCACGGTGAAAAGGCTTATGAGGATTACGCCATCTGCCCGCTGGACGGCGGGAAAAAGGGCCGGATTGTGAAGGTGAAGGAAGTTGGTGAATCCATGGACAGCGCGGCTTTGGTGGAGGCCAAGGTGTTTCCGCTGGACGGAAGGCAGCTGATGGTGGACACTGAAGCCTCCTTGTGGGACATATCAATAACTAAAAATGTATGTTCACTGTTCATTGCAATCGCATTGCTGCTCTGGCTGGTGCTGGCGGCTGCGAAGAACTACCGCAACCGTGGCGAGCTGGCTCCCAAGGGGGTTGCCCGCATAGTCGAGCTGCTTGTCGTTTTTGTGAAAGATGATGTGGTGAAGCCGGCCATCGGTCCGAAATACCGTAAATTCCTGCCCTTTCTGCTGACGATGTTCTTCTTCATCTTCTTCAACAATCTGTTGGGCATCATTCCGTTCTTCCCCGGCGGCGCAAACCTTACAGGTAACATTGCCGTGACGCTGGTGCTGGCGGCGTGCACATTTATTATCACCAACGTGAACGGAACCAAGCACTACTGGGTGGACATCGTCAATACGCCCGGTGTGCCATGGTGGCTGAAGATTCCGCTGCCATTGATGCCGCTGGTCGAGATCGTGGGTGTGTTCACCAAGCCGATAGTGCTGATGATCCGGTTGTTTGCCAACATCACCGCCGGACATATCATCTGCTTGGGCTTCATCTGCCTGATATTCATATTCGGGAATGCCAATCCGGCAATCGGTCTGGGTGTGTCGCCGGTCTCAGTGCTGTTCTACATATTCATGAGTGCGCTTGAATGCCTGGTCGCATATATCCAGGCATACGTCTTCACGCTGCTTTCGGCCATCTACATTGGCCTGGCGGTTGCGGAGCCGCATCACGAACTGGAGGCGAAATGATTCTAAGGAAATATTCGAAATTAACAATAATCAATAACGTTAAAAAAAAGCATTATGACAATCTTATCAATCTTAATGGAAGTTGCCACTGAATTGGGTAAAATGGGTGCCGGTATCGGCGCGGGTATTGCTGCGGTAGGTGCTGGTCTCGGTATCGGTAATATCGGTAAAGGCGCTTTGGAGGCTCTGGCCCGCCAGCCCGAAGTGGGCGGTGATGTCCGTACCAACATGATTATCGCCTCCGCCCTGATCGAGGGTGTCGCCCTGTTTGCCGTTGTGGTTTGTCTGTTGATAGGCCTCATGTAATTTTCGTCACCGGAGAGATCGTCGGGCAGCTGCCCGACGATTAGCCGGGCGGGAGCGGTATGCGGTGCCGGACCGGCCGTTTCCCTGTCGGTGTGATGCATTTGGTTGCGTACCCTTCAGGGTCATGCGGTTTGGAACGGTATACGTTGCCACATGTGGGAGGCATGATGCCCCTGTCACAAAACAAGAAGTATTACAATAAAATTAAAATAAAGAGACATGGAACTTGTATTACCTGGTATCGGATTGATTTTCTGGATGACATTATCCTTTTTGATACTGGCTTTCATACTTGGGAAATTCGGATGGCCGGTGATTGTCCAGGCACTTGACAAACGGGAAACCAAAATAACCGAGTCGCTGGAATTGGCCGAAAAGACACGTGAGGAGATGAAGGCTCTGCAGGCGAACAACGAGCAGCTGCTCAGGGAAGCCAAGGAGGAGCGTGACTCCATCCTGGCCGAAGCGCGGAAAATCAGCCAGAAAATGTATGACGAGGCTAAGGAAAAAGCCAATGAGGAGGCTCAGCGCATCCTGACCAGTGCCAAGGAAAACATTCATTATGAGCAGATGAAGGCCATCGCTGAGGTGCGTAACACCATCGCCGAACTCTCTTTGGAGATTGCAGGTAAAGTGCTGTCCGAGGAGATGAAGGAGAACGGCAGGCACACCAGCTATGTTAACCGTTTAGTGGACGAAATAAAGTTGAACTGACATGAAAAGAACCAAACTGGCCGCACGGTATGCCAAGGCACTGTTCGAGTTCGCCAAGGAGCGGAACGAGGTGGAGGAGATCAGCAAGGACATCCTGCTGATTGACGATACGTTCGACAACAATCCCGAACTTCGCTTCACCTTCAACAGCCCTATTGTCCATTCCGACAAAAAGGCTGCCATCCTCAGGGATCTCTTTGAAAGCCGCGTCAGCGAACCCTCTTTCCGCTACCTGATGCTGATTCTGCGTAAAGGGCGCGAACTGCAGCTTGACACCATCTGCAGCGAGTACGTCAAAATCTACAAGGCATCCAAAAACATCGTCACCCTTGATGTCTTTACAGCGCAGCCTATGGATGACGCCGCGCGTGAAAAAATCAAGGCCAAGGTGGCAGGCGGGACCAATGCGAACATCGAACTGGTGGAGCATCTGTCGCCCGAGCTGATAGGGGGCATAGTCATCAAGTACAACGACTACATGATGGATGCGAGCATACTGAACAGCCTCAACAAACTGAAACGGGAGCTGACTGACAACACCTATCAGGTCAGTTTTTAGTTCCGGCTTAAATTTAGACAATTACAGAAAAATAATAAGAACATGGCAGAAATAAAACCTTCGGAAGTATCCGCAATAATCAGACAACAGCTGGCCAACTTCAGCGACAAAAAGGAGTTGGAAGAAACCGGTGTCATCCTGGAAGTGGGTGACGGCATTGCCCGTGTGTACGGCCTGACCAATGCCCAATCCGGTGAGTTAATATATTTCGACAAGGCCAATATCCAGGGCATTGTTCTCAATCTTGAGGATGACAACGTGGGTATAGTGCTTTTGGGCGAAGGCAAGGAATTGAACGAAGGAGACCTGTGCCGCCGCACTTGCCGTATCGCCTCCATCCGTGTGGGTGAGGGCCTTTTCGGCCGCGTCATCAATACGCTTGGCGAACCTATTGACGGCAAAGGTGAAATCAAGGGTGAAAAGTTTGAGCTTCCGTTGGAGAGGAAGGCTCCGGGAGTTATTTTCAGGCAGCCTGTGAAGCAGCCGCTGCAGACCGGTATCAAGGCCATTGACGCCATGATTCCTATCGGGCGCGGACAGCGTGAGCTTATTATCGGCGACCGTCAGATTGGTAAAACCGCCATCGCCATCGACACCATCATCAACCAGAAGGAGTTTTACGAAAAGGGCGAGCCGGTTTATTGTATTTATGTTGCTGTCGGTCAGAAGGGCTCGACGGTTGCGAACATAGTCAAGACTCTGACAGACCACGGTGCGATGCCTTACACAACTGTGGTTGCCGCCACGGCTTCCGATCCGGCGGCCATGCAGTTCTATGCCCCTTATGCCGGTGCCGCCATCGGAGAATTCTTCCGCGATACGGGGCGTCACGCGCTGATTATTTACGATGACCTCTCCAAACAGGCTGTCGCCTATCGTGAGGTCTCCCTGCTGCTGCGCCGTCCCTCCGGACGTGAGGCCTATCCGGGTGACATCTTCTACCTGCACAGCCGTCTGTTGGAAAGGGCTGCCAAAATCATCGAATCCGATGAGATTGCACGCCAGATGAACGACCTTCCCGAGTGCCTGAAGCCTGTGGTGAAGGGCGGCGGTTCCCTGACCGCACTTCCGGTCATCGAAACTCAGGCCGGTGACGTTTCCGCCTACATTCCGACCAATGTCATCTCCATCACCGATGGTCAGATTTATCTGGAATCGGCACTGTTCAACGCCGGTATCCGTCCGGCCATCAACGTGGGTATTTCGGTGTCACGTGTCGGCGGTAACGCCCAGATCAAATCCATGAAGAAGATTGCCGGTACACTTAAGCTGGACCAGGCGCAATATACCGAGCTGCAGGCCTTCACCAAATTTGGTTCCGACATCGATGCCGCCACACAGGCAGCATTGGACAAGGGCGACCGTAACGTGGAGATTCTGAAACAGCCGCAGTACAAGCCATATCGTGTTGAGGACCAGATTGCCATCATCTATTGCGGTACCAAAGGTCTGCTGCAGAAGGTGCCGGTGCGCAGCATAGCCGATTTCGAATCCGAGTTCCTGCTGAACATGCGCGAATATCATGCGGACACGTTACAGCAGCTCAAGGAGGGCAAGGTTGACGCCTCCATCACCAAGGTTTTGGATGAGGTCTGCGCAGAGGTGGCCAAAAAGTATGAAGCCTAATTAAAACCATAAAGTTATGGCTAATTTGAAAGATATCCGTGTGCGGATGGCTTCTGTGGAATCCACACAGAAGATCACCAGTGCGATGAAGATGGTTTCTGCGGCCAAGTTGAGAAGGGCGCAGAACACCATTCTGAAACTGCGTCCGTACGCAAACGAACTCTCCGCCATTTTGGCCGACCTGATGTCCACACAATCCGATGGTGACGCCAATCCCCTTGAGGAGGTGCGTGCGCCGGAAAGGGTGGTGCTGGTGGTCATTACCTCAAACAAGGGGTTATGCGGAGGATTTAACAACAATGTGCTCAAACGTACTGAGGCGCTGCTGGCTTCCGATTATCGCAGTCAGATGGCCGCAGGCAATGTCAGGTTTATCGGTATCGGCAAAAAGGCCAACGAATACCTTCGCCGGAAAAAATACCCGCTGCTCTCATCGCACGAGTCGATTCTTGACGCCTGCACTTTCCAGGAGGCCGCTGGCATTGCCGAGGGGCTGATGCAGCAGTTTGTCAGGAAGGAGATTGACAAGGTGGAGATTGTTTATAACAAATTCAAGAACGCCGCCACTCAGATTCTGACCCACGAGCAGTATCTTCCTGTTTGTTTTTCGCCTGATGCTGAGGAACCTGCCGGGATGAAGCACGACTTTATCTTTGAGCCCTCCCGCGAGGTGCTGTACCAGCAGCTGGTGCCCTCAATGACCAAGATGAAGTTCTACCAGTCGCTGCTTGAATCCATCGCCGCCGAGCACGGGGCACGCATGACCGCCATGCACAAGGCGACCGAGAACGCCAGCGAACTGACCAAACAGTTGAATTTGACCTATAACAAATTGCGCCAGGCTGCCATCACAAACGAACTGATTGAAATGGTCAGCGGTGCGGAAAGTTTGAAAAATGCGTGATATGAAACGGTTAAGCGTTTTGTTAGTTGCAGCGGCGTTCATTTTTGCCGCCTGCTCCGGAAACAGGCAGCCGGAGGTGACCAGCGATCTGATTAACAATCCTGCCACACCGGAAGGGGTGGATGAAAATGCTCCTCTTCCCGCCTTTTCGTTTGATGAAATCGAACATGATTTCGGTACACTCAAGGAGGGGGAGAAGGTGAGCTATTCCTATTCCTTCATCAATACCGGAAAAGCCAACCTGATCATTTCGGCGGTGGTTCCGGGATGCGGCTGCACCGTGGCGGACTATACGAAGGAGCCCGTAAAGCCTGGGAAAAGAGGGAAAATCACCATCACTTTCAATTCCAAGGACAAAAGCGGACAGCAGCGCAAGCGTGTGAGTGTTCAGGCGAACACCTATCCGGCTGAAACTGTCCTGTGGTTCACCGCCAATGTCGAGAAACCGTAAACTGATTATTAACTGTTAAAAAATTATTAAGATGCAGATATTAAACCTTATACAATTCATATTGCTGCAACAGGCTGCTGCACCGAAAAAGGGTAGCGGCATGTCTTCGCTGATTTTCATTCTGCTGCTGGTTTTCATTTTCTATTTCTTCATGATTCGTCCGCAATCAAAGCAGAACAAGGAACAGCAGAAATTCCGTGAAAGCCTGAAGAAGGGAGACCGGGTCGTTACCATCGGTGGTGTGCACGGAAAGATTTCCGATGTGCATGAAACCACTGTGGAATTGGAGGTTGAGAACGGCGTTCACATCACGTTTGAGAAATCGGCCATCTCCCAGGGGGCTGTTACTGCGAACAACGCTGAAAAGAAATAGGGTATCATGCCTCCAATCCGAAGCCGGAGCACAAGGGTGAATCTCCTGCTGTGCCTGCTGATAGCCGCAGGATGCTGGTTTATGATGAAAATGTCAAAAACCTACCGTGTGGATTACAGCTACCAGTTGAGCCTCAAAAATGTGCCGGACACAAAAATGGCAGTATACCAGTCTGATTCCGTTTGTGCCGTCACGTTGGAGGACAAAGGGCTGGCTCTTCTTTCTGCAGATTTGCGCTCCAAAAAACTGGCTTTGGATTATGACAAGCTCTTTACTGATTACCAGAAAGGGCGCAATTCGGTGCGTGTGAGCCAGAGCCAGCTGGTGGAGTACCTGAAACAGGACCGCCGCTTTTCCAACAGCCTGCAGAGCATCAGCCTCGGCAGTCTCCATTTCAACTTTGAAAGCCGTCCCGAGACGGAAAAGGAATGATTTATCCTTGGGGCGACAGCCGTCGCTATCACGCTTATTCCTCATATCTTAAAAGCCTGTTTGGCACGAGGGTGCAGAAACTGAGCCTCCATGCCGGTTTTACCTGTCCCAACCGTGACGGTCGCATCGGTTATGGCGGTTGCACCTACTGTGACAATTCCGCCTTCAACCCATCCTATTGCGACCCTTCCAAATCCATTGTGCAGCAGCTGGAGGAGGGAATGGCGTTCCATCGATGGCGGTATCGCAAGGCTGTTTCATACATGGCATATTTCCAGGCTTATACCAACACTTATGCTCCGTTGGAGCAGCTTAGGGAACTATATGCGGAGGCATTGTCCGTGCCTGATGTGTTGGGGCTGGTAATAGGCACACGTCCTGATTGTGTTGATGATGCCTTGCTCTCTTTTCTTGCGCAACTGGCCGAAACCCGTTATGTGATGCTTGAGTATGGCGTGGAGAGCTGTAACGACCGGACCCTTGCCACAGTTAACCGTGGACATGATTTCGCAACATCGGTGCGTGTGTTGGAAAAAACGCGCCAGTATGGCCTGCCTGCCGGAATCCACCTGATGTTCGGCCTTCCTGACGAAACGCCGGAGGAATGGCTGCAATGGGCAGATCTGATCTCCTCACTGCCTGTCAGCGCTGTAAAATTCCACCAGCTGCAGATAATCCGTAACACACCGATGGCAGAGCTCTATTCGCAGGAGCCGCAGCGCTTCCATACATTTGGGTTTCATGAATACATAGATTTCATTGTGGATTTTCTGGAGCGTCTGAATCCGGAAGTGATGGTGGAGCGGTTTGCAGGTGAGGTGCCGCCCCGTTTTCTGCAGGTGCCGGCCTGGGAGCTGATCCGCAACGAGCGGGTGGTGCAGGTGGTTGAGAGCAGGCTGGCGGAGCGGGATACGTTTCAGGGACGCCTGTTCAGTTTGTCATAAGCCTGCTGTATCATCGAAAAGCCGTATCTCCGCATGGAATCGGCTTTTGTCCTGTATTCCGGCAGCAGGTTGACGGTCTCATGGTTCCGGTAGCGGTACATGCTTTCGTCCCCGTCGCTCATGCGATAGCGGTAGAAATGGACAGAATCCAGCACACCGATTTTGTCGTCGGCGCTGAAATAGGCGAAAGTGCGCCGTTGCCGTTGAAGGTCTATTCCGGCCGGGTTGCCGTTTTCTATGGGGAAAACCATGCCTGCTATGGTCGGTCCGATGTCAGTTTGGAGTGCGAGGTCGCTGCGCCGGTCCGGTTGGATTTGTCCGGGGCAGTAGAAGAGCAACGGCACATGATGGTAGGAGAGCGGCATGTCGTAAAGGCTCTCGTCGGAGGAGCCATGGTCGGCGACAAAGACAAACAGCGTATTGGCGAACCATGAAGTCTGTTTTGCCTTGCGGATGAACCGTCCGATGGCCCAGTCGGCATATTCCACCATCTTTTCGCTTATATTCTTGGAACGGGGTTCCCAGCCGATGTCATCCGGCAGGATGTATGGGTTGTGGTCGCTTGCGGTCATCAGGCAGGCGAAAAAGGGCCGCCGCTCCTTGCCCAACTCCTCGATAGCGCGGTCAAACATCACGTGGTCAGGCACTCCAAGAGTGCTTTTCACCTCTTTGGCGGGATAGTCCTTCTGGGAAATGATGCGTCCGATGCCGTTGGCGTACAGGAAACCGGCCACGTTGTCAAACTGTTCGTCATGGGTGGTGAAATATATGGTCTGGTAGCCTTTCGAGTGGAATAATGCGGGCATTCCGTCAATTTTCGGAATCACCGTCCATTTCATGCTGTGCCTTCCCGGAATGGCCGGTTGGGAAAAGAGTGTCGAATAGATTCCGTTATGCGTGTGTATGCCTGCGCTGTATGCGTTTTCAAAGATGAGCGATCCGGCAATCAGGCTGTCCAGATGCGGTGTGAGGTTCCGATCCGGACGGAAATGCCCAACCTTGCAGGCGGCCATGGATTCCATAATGACAACCACCACATTGTAGTCCGGTGACAGCCGGATTACTCCTGATGTGTCATGTCGCGGTTCCGGGAGCCATCCGGTGGCAACCTGCCGGGCGGTTTCGGAATCAATGAGGTGCAGCTCCTTGTTCTTTTTGGCTTCGCGCATGCTGCTTAGCAGGGTGAACATCGGGTTCAGTCCCAGCTGGTTCAGAAATGCGTTGTCTGAGAAATAGGCGGTGCCGGTGCGGATCGGGCTTTTTATCGAGAGCCGTCCGCGCATTCCAATCATACAGCAGCCCGCCAGCAGGATTCCGAGCAGGATTGCAGGCAGAAGGCGTTCCGGTTTTTCAAGTCGGGTCAGCCAGCGGAGCCGTATGCGCCGCATCAGCATCACATAACAGAAGCCGACAGCGAGAAAGAGGAACAGGTAAAGGATGAACGCAGGCTCCTCCACAATCATCTTCACGACGAACGGCAGTGAATCCATCCAGCTGAATGCGGAAACGTTCAGACGTGTGAAGAAATAGTTGAAATAGGGTATGTCGGCGGCACAGGCCAAAAAGGCTGTCAGGTACAGCAGCACCGTAAGGAGATGCCATCCCCGATAGTAGCCGTCGCGTCGCATGCCGCACAGGTGGCCGGTCACGATCCCGACTAACGGTATGGAGAGTATATAGCAGCTTATGACTGTGTCGAAGCGCAGCCCCATTGCGAATGCCTTCAAGAGCCCGCTCCCCCAATTTTGTGGGCCTGCATGAATCCTGAACGCCAATGTGTTTGTAATGCGGAACAAAGTGAACAGGCCCATTCCCAGCAGGTAGGTCGTGAGCAGATAGGATAAGGGTCGGCCTTTGTGTTTCTTTTCCATATCGGCGGTATGACAGAAAAAAAGAGGATTTGTGCAAATCCTCTTTTCTAATGTTCAAAATAGATGTGTTATTCTGCAACCACTTCAACGGGCAGTTCCACATGCACCTCCTTGTGGAGGTTCACCATCGCCTTGTAATTGCCGACGGTCTTGACATGCTGCTCGTTCACCACGATTTTCTTACGGTCGATGGTGATGTTGTGGTCATTTTGCAGTGCCTCGGCAATCATGCCGTTGGTGATGGAACCGTAAATGGTGCCCTCTTCCGTTGCCTTGACAGCCAGCTTGACGGTGACATTCTCCAACAGTTTGGCCAGTGATTCCGCATCGGTTTTGATCTTGGCCAGTTTGCGGCTGCGCTGACGGAGATTCTCAGCAAGCACTTTCTTGTTGCTCTCAGTGGCCTGGATAGCCAGTTTGTTTGGGAACAAATAGTTGCGGGCATAACCGTTTTTCACGTTGACGATTTCGTCGGCATAGCCCAAATTGGCGACGTCTTCCTTTAAGATAATTTCCATTATTTGTTTCCTCCCATGTTTTCTTTTAAGTTATCACCCACGAACGGCAGCAAGGCGATTTGCCGTGCCCTCTTGATGGCCTGTGCCACCTTTTTCTGATACTTCAGGGAAGTACCGGTCAGACGTCTCGGCAAAATCTTACCCTGGTCGTTGATGAAGCGGGTCAGATATTGTGCGTCCTTATAATCAATGTATTTGATTCCTAATTTCTTGAAACGGCAGAACTTTTTCTTTTTAATGTCCACCGCAATCGGGGTTAAATATTTGATATCTGAATTTGCCTGTGCCATACCTCTCGATTTTATTCGTTATCACTGTTTTTCTTTTCGCTTCTGTTCTGACGGCGGCGTTCGTTGAACTGGATGCCGTATTTGTCCAGCATGACGGTCATGAAGCGGATAATCTTCTCGTCACGTTTGTACTGGATCTCCAGATTCTTGATAAAGGAGCCGTCCGCCTTGAACTCAAAGAGCTGGTAAAAGCCGGAGGTCTTTTTCGCGATCGGGTAGGCCAACTTCTTCATGCCCCAGTTCTCACTGTTGACAATTTCACATCCATTGTCAAGCATGAACTTCTCAAATTTGTTTACCGTTTCCTTCATCTGTTCTTCAGACAAAACGGGAGTCATAATGAAAACGGTTTCGTACTGGTTAATCATTTTACTGATAATTAAATGTTTATTAAGTTAATTAAAATTTTGTCAAATAACTCAGCCAAAAATTGGCAAAAAGATGAACTTTTTGCCAATCGGTGCTCCGAACAAGAGTCGAACTTGCACGGGCGTTCGCCCACTACACCCTGAATGTAGCGCGTCTACCAATTCCGCCATCGGAGCTGCTTGGTGCAGTGTCCGGGACAAGACTTGAACTTGCACGGCCTTCCGGCCACCACCCCCTCAAAGTGGCGTGTCTACCAATTCCACCACCCGGACATTTTCGTGGGTGCAAAAGTAGGCAAAATCCAAATACCCCGCATCATTTTCCATAAAAAAATTTCTTAGAGAATTCTAATTGTATTTCAATATTTTAGATGCTTATGATAACATTTGCCCATGTCAAGTCAGCCTTTTGCATTGTGAAAAACCGCATGATTTTTCAACAACCGGCACATTTTTTAGAGCAATGTGCGGTCCCAATCCTTGTATATGACATCGTAGCCCTGCGCCCGGATCATCCGCTCGATTGTCTTGGGGTCGCGGTCATCGTTGATGTGGAACTGCTCCAGTTCGCGGTCGGGGTGGGCATAGCCGCCCGGGTCGGTGTGCGAGCCTGCGCTCACCGAGGTGACCCCTAATGTGACGAAGTGGTCGCGCATGGATGAGGTTTCCCGTGTGGACATCGAAATCTCCACATCGTGGTCGAAAATACGGAAGGCCCACAGAGTCTGCGCAAACTGCTTCTCGCTCATCAGGAAGTTTGGCTGGTAGCCGCCTGCGGCGGGACGCATCCGCGGGAACGACAGGCTGTACTTGGTCTTCCAGTAGTTTTTGGTCATGAACTGCAGGTGCATGGCTAGGAAAGCCATCTCGGTGCGCCACTCCTCCAGTCCGATGAGGGCGCCCATCCCCACGCGGTGTATGCCGGCCTGCGCCACCCGTTCGGGGGTGCCCAAGCGCCATGCGTAATGGCTCTTCATCCCTTTCGGGTGATAGATTTTGTAGCGGCTTTCGTTGTAGGTCTCCTGATAAATGTATACGCTGTTGCAGCCTGCCTGCTCCATCCGGCGGTATTCCTCAACCTTCATGGGGTATACCTCCAGGTTGATGGCGGCGAAATGGTCGCGGCAGAGCCTGATGGCATGTTCGATGTAGTCCGCCCCAGCGGCACGCGGATGCTCGCCGGTAAGCAGCAGCACATTGTCGTACCCCATCGATTTGATGACCTTTATCTCCTCCAGAATCTCCTCGTCGGTGAGGGTCTTGCGGGCGATGTCGTTGTTGTGGTTGAAGCCGCAGTAGATGCAGTGGTTGCTGCACTCGTTGGAGAGGTACATCGGGATGTAGAGCAGTATCACCTTGCCGAAACGCTGCTGGGTGTAGTGGCGCGACAATTGTGCCATCCGTTCCAGATAATTTTCGGCGGCCGGGGAAATCAGCGCCTTGAAATCCTCAATGGTGAGGGTCTCCTTGGCGAGGGCGCGACGTACATCGGCATCCGTCTTCTCGTAAACGCTGCGGGTCACGTCGTCCCAGACCAGATTATTGATGGTGTCGTAGAATTCCATTTTGTGCCTCCTTATTCTGTGATTCTGCCTTGAGATGAGACTTCACGCGAGATGCGCATGGCGCAGAAGTTGGGGCCGCACATCGTGCAGTAGGGCGTGTGCCTGATCTTCTCCACACCATAGAACTCCTTGGCCTTTTCGGGGTCGAGGGCGAGGTTGAACTGGTCGATCCAGCGGAACTCGAAGCGGGCCTTGCTCAGCGCGTTGTCGCGTTCGGCGGCCATCGGGTGGTGTTTGGCGAGGTCGGCGGCGTGGGCGGCAATCTTGTAGGTTATGATGCCCTCGCGCACGTCGTCCTTGTTGGGCAGGGCGAGGTGCTCCTTCGGGGTGACGTAGCAGAGCATGGCGGTGCCGAACCAGCCTATCATCGCCGCGCCGATGGCGGAGGTGATGTGGTCGTAGGCCGGTGCGATGTCGATGGTGAGGGGTCCGAGCGTGTAGAACGGCGCGTCGTGGCACCACTCCTTCTGGAGTTCCATATTTTCTTTTATCTTGTCCATCGGCACGTGGCCGGGGCCTTCGATGAGCACCTGCACGTTCTTCTCCCATGCACGGAGGCAGAGCTCGCCCATCACCTTCAGCTCGCCGAGCTGCGCCTCGTCGTTGGCGTCGTGGGTGGAGCCCGGACGCAGGCCGTCGCCGATGCTGACCGCCACGTCGTATGAGGCCAGGATGTCACAGATTTCGTCCCAGTGGGTGTATAGGAAGTTCTCCTCGTCATGGTCGCGCATCCACTTGGCCATGATGCTGCCGCCGCGGGAGACGCAGCCGGTCAGCCGCTTGGCCACGGCGGGGAGCAGGCTCTTCAGCAGTCCGGCGTGGATGGTGAAGTAGTCAACCCCCTGCTCACACTGCTCGATAAGGGTGTCGCGGTAAATTTCCCATGTAAGTTCGTCGGCCTTGCCGTTCACCTTCTCAAGTGCCTGGTACATCGGAACGGTGCCCATCGGCACGGGGCAGTTGCGGATGATCCACTCGCGGGTCTGGTGGATGTGCTTGCCGGTGGAGAGGTCCATCAGCGTGTCGCCGCCGAGGCGCGCGCTATAGACGCTCTTTTCCACCTCCTCCTCGATGGAGGAGCCGAGGGCGGAATTGCCGATGTTGGTGTTGATTTTAACGAAGAACTTGCTGCCGATAATCATCGGCTCGGCTTCGGGGTGGTTGGGGTTGCACGGGATGACGGCACGTCCTGCAGCCACCTCGTCACGCACGAATTCAGGCGTGATGTAGCTGTCGGGATCCTCCTTGCCGAGGTTCTCGCGGATGGCGATGTATTCCATCTCCGGGGTCACCACACCCTGACGGGCCAGCGCCATCTGGGTGAAGGCGACGCCCTTCTTGGCCTTCTTGGGAAGATAGGTCAGCGGGAAGGCCACCTTCCTCTTCTCCTCGTCCGTCAACTGCTCGTTGGTGTATTTTGAGGTGAATTCGGTAAGCTGTACGTAATTGTCATCGTTGGTGTGCCAGGCCTCGCGCAGGCGCGGGATTCCCTTCCGCACGTCGTGCCGGTAGTCCAGGTCGGTGAAGACTCCGCCGGTATCATAGAGGTTGATAGTTCCGTTGGGGATTCTTTTCCCCTCGACCACGGTGTCGGTCAGCAGCACCTGCTTCATTCCGACCTCGATGGGGAAGCGTTTCCCCTTCACGTGGATTTTCCTTATTCTGTTGTCGCAGTTTTCCATTATCTTTTTTTATAAGAGACGCCATGGTATGACGTCTTTACTTGTTATCCTTTATTAGAGACGCCATGATATGACGTCTTTACTGTGAGACGCCATGGTATGACGTCTTACTATAACTCATCCAGAAAGGCGGTCAGGGGTGAGGTGGCTGACGCAAGGTCGCCTGTGACACCCAGCCCGGCCATGTGTGCCATGCGTCCGGCCTCGACAGCAAGGGCGAAGGCGCGTGCCATCTCCACAGGGTTGTCGGCGATGGCGATGGCGGTGTTGATGAGGCAGGCGTCCGCACCCATCTCCATTGCGTATGCGGCATGGGATGGCGCCCCGATGCCCGCATCAATCACCACTGGCACGTTGCTCTGTTCGATGATGATCCGCAGCATCTCCTCGTTTTTGATGCCCTTGTTGGTCCCTATGGGGGCTGCCAGCGGCATCACGGTCACGGCCCCCAGCTCCTCCAGCTGCTTGCATGCCACCGGATCGGCCTGCACGTAGGGCATCACCTTGAAGCCGAGTTTCACCAGCTCTTCCGTCGCCTTCAGGGTTTCGCGGGTGTCGGGGAGCAGGTATTTAGGGTCGGGGTGGATCTCCAGCTTAAGCCAGTCCGTACCAAGGGCTGCACGGTTCATTTTTGCCGCGAATACGGCCTCTTCCGCATTGCGCACCCCGGAGGTGTTTGGCAGCAGCATGCATTCCTTCGGAATGAAGTCGAGGATATTCTCACTGCCGCTGTCCTGTGTGTTCAGCCGTTTCAGTGCGGTGGTCACCATTCCGGTGCCGGAGGCGATGATTGCTTCCTTCATTACCTGGTTGGAGGGGAATTTTCCGGTCCCCACAAATAGTCTTGAACGGAAAGTCCTGTCCGCTATTTTCAATAGGTCTTCCATATTACCTTTTTGATTTAATGTACTTTTATCGCGAAAAAATGATGGCATGCCATCAAAACCGCAAATAATCCTAACGGATAAAAACGGCTTATAGTATGTTTTTAATAAAAAATTAACATACAAATTTTTTTTGCTCATCAGAAAGTTTTGGCACAATATGGGAAACGAATGTGCGTTATATTATAAATAAGTAATGCAGTGGCTGTTATGGAATCTTTAGCAATGAAGGGAAAAGCATTTGCATTATATGTGATGACATGCTTTTTATGCTGCTGCCTGTACGGGCAGCAATGCGATTCGCTGCCCCGCACGGATTACACCCATGATTTCCGCTTTTCCGGCGTGCTGCTGCCTTCCGCCTTGATTGGGTATGGGACGGCGGTGACCTTTTTTCCGGATCTCCAGCAGATGAACGTGGCTGTGAAGGATTGGTCGCAGGAAAAGATCAGGACAGTCACTACGGTGGACAATTTCCTGCAGTTTGCTCCGGTGGCAGGTGTTTATGCGCTGAACGGCTGTGGCGTACGGGGCACGCACCGCTTGGGTGACCTGACGGCGCTCACCGCCCTGTCCTATATTTTGGGTACCGGCGTGAACACCGGCATCAAGTACAGTACCCGTGTGCTGCGTCCTGACGGCAGTGCCCACAACAGCTTCCCCTCCGGACACACCATGACCGCCTTTGTCGGGGCGGAAATCCTCCGCAGGGAGTACGGACGCGAACATCCATGGCTGGCGGTCGGCGGCTATACGGTCGCGGCGGCTGTCGGAATGCTGCGGATGTCGAACAACCGGCATTGGATGGCGGATGTCTTTGCCGGTGCGGGCATCGGTATGCTTTCCACCTCTTTGGTCTACTGGACCTATCCGTACCTGCGTGATCTTGTCACCTCTTCCGGCAATTGCACGGGATACCTCACATGGTCATCCGGCGCGATGCTGATGACCGCCTCGCTGAAATTTTAGCGCGGGATCCGGATTTCTTACAGCCGGTCCAGGCAGGAGAGGATGATGCGGCTGCTGTCGCGGATCTCCTCCTCCGAAATGGTCAGGGGAGGGGAGATGCGGAAGGCGGTGTCGCAGAAGAGGAACCAGTCGCTCATTATGCCCGCCTCCTTGAACAGCCCCATGATGCGGTACAGCTTGGCGGAATTGCCCAGCTCCACGGCGAGCAGCAGGCCGCTGCGGCGGATTTCCCGCACCTGCGGATTGTTCATCAGCAGTTCCTCGTATAGGGCACCTTTTGATTCCACCTGTTCCACAATGTTGTTTTCCATAAGATAGTCCAGTGCGGCAAGTCCGGCGGCGCAGCATACGGGATGTCCGCCGAAGGTGGTTATGTGCCCCAAGGCAGGGTCGTGGCTGAGGGAGCTCATGATTTCCCTGCTGGAGATGAAGGCTCCCAAGGGCATTCCGCCGCCGATGGCCTTGGCCAGGCAGAGGATGTCGGGCGTGACCCCGTACTTCTGCAGGGCGAACATGCTGCCGGTGCGCCCCATGCCGGTCTGTATCTCATCGAAGATGAGCAGAGCTCCGGTTTCGTCGCAGCGTCGCCGCAAGGCCTGCAGGTATCCCTCCGCAGGCGGACGCACGCCCGCCTCGCCCTGTACCGGTTCGACCAGCACACCCGCCGTCCGCTCCGTGATGGCATTGAGCGCACCGAAGTCGTTGAACGGGATGGAGGTGACACCCGGCACCAGCGGCATGAAGGGACGTTTCCATTCGTCCGCCTCCGGTGAGCCCATCATGCTGAGCGGCCCGATGGTGGAGCCGTGGTAGGCCTTCCGCATGGAAACCATCTTGTGACGGCCGGTGAAGCGCCGCGCCAGCTTCAGCGCACCCTCCACCGCCTCGCTGCCGGAGTTCAGGAAATAGACGCTTTGCAGCTTTGGCGGCAGCAGGGAGCAGATTTTTTCCGCATATCTGACCTGCGGTTTTTCAATCATTTCCCCATATACCATTATGTGCAGGTAATTGGCGGCCTGCTCCTGTATGGCTTTCACCACTTTCGGGTTGTTGTGCCCGACGTTGCTCACGGAGACGCCGGCCACCAGGTCGTAATAGCGTCTGCCTTCAGGCGTATAGAAAAAACTGCCCTCCGCCCGTGCCACCTCAATGGCCAGCGGAGAGGGTGAGGTCTGCCCCACATGCGCGAAGAATTGTCTGCGAAGTATATCCATAACGTTTTAAAATGATATAACGTCGCATCAGTTACGGTATTGTGCCGTCCGATGGAAACAATCGTCAAAAATAAATGGAAAAAAAAATATGATTGGCAATAATGATGTATTTATTTACTATCTTTGCATTTGTTTCAAAAGAAGATAAATTTTTTGTAAAACACAATTAATTAATAACATAAAAAAACAAAAATTATGGAAGTTAACAAAATAATGGCCAATTTGGAGGCCAAACATCCGGGCGAGAGCGAATACCTGCAGGCAGTTCGCGAAGTGTTGGAATCAATCGAGGAGGTTTACAACCAGCACCCCGAATTTGAAAAGGCGAAAATCGTCGAGCGTCTTGTCGAGCCCGACCGTATCTTCACTTTCCGTGTGACTTGGGTGGACGATAAAGGTGAAGTCCAGACCAACCTCGGTTACCGTGTGCAGTACAACGCCGCTCTCGGCGCTTACAAAGGCGGTCTCCGTTTCCACCCGAAGGTTAACGTTTCAATGCTGAAGTTCTTGGGCTTCGAGCAGATTTTCAAAAACAGCCTGACCATGCTTCCTCTCGGTGGCGGCAAGGGCGGCTCCGATTTCGACCCCGTCGGGAAATCCGATGCGGAAATCATGCGTTACTGCCAGGCTTTCATGTATGAGCTGTGGCGCAACATCGGACCGGACCAGGACAGCCCTGCCGGTGACGTCGGTGTTGGCGGACGTGAGATCGGTTACATGTACGGCATGTACAAGAAACTGGCCCGCGAGCACAGCACCGGTGCCCTTACCGGAAAGAGCTATGGCTGGGGTGGTTCCCTCATCCGTCCCGAAGCCACCGGTTTCGGTGCCATCTACTATGTGGAGCGCATGGTGAAGGAAAAAGGTGACAAGATGGAAGGCAAGAGGATTGCCCTCTCCGGCTTCGGTAACGTTGCCTGGGGTGCCGCCATCAAGGCTACCGAGCTCGGCGCCAAGGTTGTGGCCATCTCCGGTCCGGACGGTGTCTGCGAAATCGCCGACGGCATCACCAAGGAGATGATCGACTACATGCTTGACATGCGTGCCTCGAACCGCAACAAGGTTCAGGATATGGCCGACAAGTTCCCGGGCAAAGCCAAATTCACTGCCGGCAAGAAGGCTTGGAGCGTGAAGTGCGACATCGCATGCCCCTGCGCTTTCCAGAACGAGATGGCTGAAGAGGATGCCAAGGAATTGATCAAGAACGGTGTGAAATATGTGGCCGAGGTTTCCAACATGGGTTGCCAGCCTGCCGCTATCGCCGCCATCCAGGGTGCCAAGATACCTTTCGGCCCCGGTAAGGCTGTCAACGCCGGTGGCGTTGCCACTTCCGGTCTGGAAATCTGCCAGAACGCCGAACACCGCAACTGGACTGCCGAAGAGGTCGACAAGAACCTCCACACCATCATGAACAACATCTATGACATGTGTGTCCAGTATGGCAAACAGGCTGACGGCACCATCAACTACGTGAAGGGCGCCAACATCGCCGGTTTCATGCGTGTTGCCAAAGCCATGCTCGCCCAGGGCATCATCTAATCCGTCCGACGGACGATACTGTAAAAGGAGGGTGTCATGAGACGCCCTCCTTTTTTGCTTTTTCAGTGAAAGGATATGGCACTTCTCACTCCGCCTGCGGCTTCCCGCCCATGAACTTTTTCCGGTAGTCCAGCGGGTTCATGCCCTCACAGGACTGCCGCAATTTTTCTGATTCCCTTCAGAACATTCGCTACGGTCTTGTCGTTGCGCGTGGTATGCATGTTGTATTTCATCTGAAGATACATCAATGCATCTGCCGGGATGTCAAGTGCAGCTTCAAATATGAGTGCTGTTTTTGCCGATATTGGGCGGTGTCCGTTTAATATTTCATTAACCACGGAATATGTAAGACCAGTACCATCGGCCAATTGACGTTGGCTGATGCCCCGCTCCTCCAATTCCTCCTTAAGAACCTCTCCCGGATGTGTGGGGAATGCCCCGTAACCCAAATTTCCCATAGCCAGATTTATTTATAATGGTTTGATAAGTCAATTATGTTACAGATGGTAATGCTTTTATCTGTATCGATCGACGATTTGAACTCTATCCTGTATTTTTCGTTCACACGTACAGATTCCAATCCTGCCTTGGAAAGCAAAAGTAGTCATTTTTCCAATATGTTCGCTTTTTTTGCGAATTTTTTTTTTTTTGTATCTGCGTTTCTCGTCAAGATTCGGCTTTCTCATTTCTGAAAAAGCGTGTGAAAGTTTTTCCGCCGGAACCGGATTTTCATGCCATCGGAAAATGGCGATTTTTTGTCCAATTTACAAAAATGGCCGATTTTTGTAGCAATTTTAATGCAACTTTTTATTAAAATGGTTAAAAAATAAGTGTGAATGGACAAATGGCCTGATGTGGAAGGTTGTACTTTTGCAACTGCGTTGCGAAGATGGGCTGCGCCTCAGCAAAGCCCGAACAAGTTCGGCTCTGCATTCGGCTTGCACCATCGTTGCATTCGAAAAACGAAACACAAAAAGGAACAGGAAACGGTAACGAAAAAAAATTTTTAAGTAGCTGTAAGATTTGGGCATTATTAACGTCATATAGGTATAGAAAGTAATAAACAATTAAAAAAAGGAGACATTAAACATGAAAAAACTCATTTTATCAGCGGCCTGCTGCCTTCTGATGGTGAACATCGGGGCGCAGAACATGGAGAAAAACTTTAAAATAACATCTTTTTGGGGTTTGGAAATGGCAGCATATCTGCACCTTGACATACCGGATATTGCGGTTACTTTTGGCGCGAAACGGCCTGCCGCAATTGCGCCGGAGGCACTGTTCGGCTATCAGTTGGATATTCCCAAATGGAGCTTTTCCATCGGCGGGGAACTGGGAGGTCTGCCCAATGAAAAAACCAGCAGCATTGTTGGCGGTTGCCATCTGTTCGGAGGTTACCGCTTCAACGAAGCCCTCACCATCGGGTTGAGCTGCGGCATGCAAGCCTACAGTTGTTATGCTGCCTTGGATGGTCAGGCATCCATGGATTTGAAGCATGGCAGCATTGCCGGAAATCCGACAGCCTGGGATTTGGCGAATGTACAGAAATTAACTGTGGGTCCGTGTGTGAAATACAATGTGGATGGCATCACCTTTCTTGCGGGTGCGGATTTCGGACTGATCCCTTCCGACTACAAATCGCGATTTTATCGCATTGATAACAACAAAAAAGGCACGTTCCACCGCTTATACATCGGATACCATATTTCCATTTGACCTGTACGGGCGCGATGCGTGCGTCCGCAAATAAAAGTAAAAGCTGTTTTAACAGTAATTAATCCCAATGGTATTTATGGGATCCAGCAATAATGATGAGTAAAAGCCGGATATTTGCACTGATGCTGTTTATGAACACATTTGCCAGTGTTTGTTTTGCACAATCACTGGTAGATGTGTTTTCTTTGCGCAAAACCAAACCGGAACCGGCATCCTTCCAGCTTTCCAAGCATCCTGTTCATTACTGTGAATTACAACGGATTGTTGGATTAGTTATAATCGCACTTTTCACTCCGCTTGCGGCTTCCCGCCCATGAACATTTTCCGGTAGTCCAGCGGGTTCATTCCCTCCTCCTTTTTGAAGAACCGTGTGAATGAAGCCTGCTCCGTGAAGCCCACCTTTCGGGCGATGTCGCTCATGCTTGCGCTGCCGTTGATAAGCATGGATCTGGCTGTGTCCATGGTCACGCGGTTTATCCAGTTCAGCGGGGAGAGGCCGCTTACCTTTTTTACAATAGTTCCGAACAGATTGGCGTTGAGGTTCAGCTTGTCGGAGTAGTAGGTTATGGCCCGTGGCAGCATGTCGTAATCTTCCATAAGCAGTTTCATGAAATCGACGTAAACCTGCTCCTCCCGTTTGAGCGTCACTGTCTGGTTTCCGTCCTTTGCAAGTATTCTGTTGATGTCATGCAGCAGCGCAAGCACGATGTACACCACGCTTTCCCTCATCTCCATGTGGCTGGAATAGCACTCGTGTATCAGCTCATAGTAGAGGTTGACGCGGAAAAAGTCTGATTCCGTCAGATGGTGGCGTTTCAGCCAGAGCGCGTAGTAGTTCATTTTGTTGTCCTGGTTCAGATGATAGTCAATCACCTTCAGCTTGAAATCATCGCTTCTGAATCTGACCTGGAAGATGGTGCCGATGGGTACAATGAAAAGGTCGCCCTTCCCGAGCTTGTAAGGCAGGTTGTTGACGTTGTAGTCGGCGTTCCCCTGCATGACCAGGATTATTTCCGGATTGGCTGTCTGGTAGATCCGCTGCAGCGGCATGTTCTTTCTGTAGAGAGAGTTGTCGGTAATCAGGGAGACATCGTCCGTGATGAAGTTCTGGCGGTCGTTCGGCGCATCGCTGTTTACCATGCGGTCCAGTTCCATTTTGGAAAGCTCAATGTCAGGTTCGTTCTTACTTTTCATACAGCATGTCTTTTATTGTGCAAAGGTAGTCAAAATCCGGATATGTCCTCCTGTTCCGTGCGTTTTTTTCCGCACACCTTTCTTTTTCGTTTTTTCCGCCGGAACCGGATTTTCATGCCATCGGAAAATGGCGATTTTTTGTCCAATTTACAAAAATGGCCGATTTTTTAGCAATTTTAATGCAACTTTTTATTAAAATGGTTAAAAAATAAGTGTGAATGGACAAATGGCCTGATGTGGAAGGTTGTAATTTTGCAACTGCGTTGCGAAGATGGGCTGCGCCTCAGCAAAGCCCGAACAAGGCTAACTTCGTTTTCCTCCTCCTCGCTCGGCAAAGCCTGTGCAAGCCCAGCTTTGCACTCGTTCGAGCGTCGGTTCGGCTCTGCATTCGGCTTGCACCATCGTTGCATTCGAAAAACGAAACACAAAAACACGACATGGGAAACGTAAGAGGAAAACGCGGATGGTTTGGAAGGGTTCATGAGACCCTGCGCAGGCGGTTGAAACGTCTGCTCCCTTTCTTGTGCCCGCTTCTGTTCCCACACCCAGCCACGGAAAATCCATACCAATGTATTATATGTAATAGAATAGACATTGGCTATGGAAGTCTGTCGCTGTTCTATTGTGAGCGTAAAACTGACCCGCCTGTCGGGTAAGGTTGCCCTCGCTTTAAATGGAACCGGACGGGCGGGGGCAACAAGCGGCGGACTTGTAAAAAACGCAAACGTGGTTCCCGCCACCTTTATGGAAATCCGGAGGTGGTTCAAGCAGAACGGTGTGAAAAACCGTCCAGTGTTTCCCGGGTGAAGGATTGTGAAAAACATCCGCGTCTCAAGACGGAAGAAAAGAGTAACAGTAAATTAAAAAAAAGTAACACAATGACAAAAAAAGTAATTCTGCCCTTAGTGGCAACAACAATCCTCGTAGGAGCAATCTTTTTCACATCCTGTGAAAAAGATGCCTTAATTGAAAATAAAACAAACGGTATTTGCACACTTAGCGACTGGTATCATGTTCCGACAGATGATAGCACAACTTATCCGTTTGTATTGTCATTAAACAATGATCCATTTCAATATACAGTTTATCAAAATGATATGCAATATGTTTTCGACAATGTAGAAACATTTTATCTTACAAATAACGGACAAAATATTTATTTTGTTTTCTCATTAAATGAAAATGAGAATTTATTGTATTATGGAATGGTTTCAGGTTTGGTCAGCAATGGAGGTTTTCAAATAGATACGAGCGGTTATTTCCAATCAATAGACAATATGGATGAAGAAAGTTATTTGCATATTCCAACAAAAAAAATAACCACTACAGACAAAGTTAAATTTGACAAATGGGTGGCAAAAAAACTTCAACGTGGATATACAGTAACAGAATGGAAGGAAGGAGATCAATATATGGCTGTAGCACAAAGGCTTCCTAACAATTAAACTTATATGCCATGAAGAAATATGTTTGTGCTTTTTTTTGCATCATCATTGCTGCAATGACTTTAGAGTCACAGGCTCAGAACATTCGGTTCCATTCCAGCATAAACCGCAATGAAAAACCGGATTCCTTTCCGACGTATGAACATTTGATGCTCCTGTGCATTGCTGATTTATATAGCAATCAAAATAATCCGTCAAAAACAGAGAATCGTTCAAATTATTATCTGTTTGCATCTGACTCAATACATATCTTTTATAATTTGATGAAAACGACTGAGGATGGTTTTGAACGTTATTTGCCAAAAAAAACAGAAAGCAAGGTTTTCCCTTTCCGCAAGTCAGCAAATATCGCGCAGTATGTGTTGGAACAAATAGACAAAGGCAAAATGGTGAGCCTGGGAAGTTTAAATAAAAGAAAATATATTGTTCAGTCATTTTAAAGTTTTAGAAATATGAGAATAAGAATCTTAAAGTCAACATCTCTGACATTCATTGCATTATTACTCTGTTTATCCTCATGTTCAAAAGAGGAAACCATAACGGATTGCAATTTGCAACATTGCATGAAGAGCAGTTACAATCTGGACTCATTGGAAAGTGGAAATTATCCGTTTGTGTTAGATGCCTCAGCATATCCCTTCCAATATTCGATTTATTCGACTGACATTGATGATTTTCTTGGCGAAGTCCATTATTATTTGGTGCATAATACACAGAATAATCAGATAATCATTTCATTGGATGACAATTTGGAATTATACTATTATGGTATTATAGGAGAAGATTTTTCAATGGAACAGTGCCTGATACCACTTGTATTGCCATACGAAAATGGTAATACTGTATATGGTACATATGTTCCGGTGAGTTCAAACTATTCTCAAAGTTATAGTGAAATACAGGCTTGGGCTCATGCACAAATGGAAAACGGATATACCGTTATTATAAGGTATGACAGAAGACGGGGGGAATATACCGCAATATCCTATGAATTGGTAGAATAGTATATATTTGTGTATATTGTGTATAATAGTCATAATGATGGCTTTATAACTCACATTCGCATTCATGCAATTTTTTTAATACGAAAATTCTTTTTGTTGATGAGGGTGTCCCAAAAACTATTGAGACACCATTTTTCACTCCGGCTACGGCCTCCGCATCATGCGGATTTTTCCGCCGGAACCGGATTTTCATGCCATCGGAAAAAGGCGTTTTTTTTTCAGGGAGCTGTAATATTCGGGCAGGGTAAAACGATTTACATGTGTAGAAAGTAATAAACTAAACAAAACAAAAAACAGTGGTTATGATACAAATGATACAACTGAAAGGTGCCGGAGGGCACGGTAAAAGGTTTATGGTGCTGGCGGCGGTGCTGCTGCTGAATGTGGCTGCGCGGCCGCAATCCGTGGAGCTGATACAACGTCTGAAGCAGCATGAATACATCCTGGCCTCCGATTCGCTGCGTGGCAGGGAAACCGGCACTCCGGATGCCGCAAAGGCCGCCGCCTACATCCGCGGGCAGCTGCGCGAAATGGGTGTGCGCCCCTATTCGGACAGCGGCTATGATTTCCCCTTCACCTATAAGGAGGACAAAAAGGGGAACAACGTGATGGCCCTCATTCCCGGCAGCGACCCGAAGCTGAAGGGGGAATACCTGATTATCGGCGCACACTACGACCATATCGGCGTGAGCAAACACTCCGTAAAGGAGGACAGCATCTTCAACGGTGCGGATGACAATGCCAGCGGCACCTCGGCGCTGCTTGAAATCACCCGTATGCTTCACGCGCTTCCGGAGCCGCCCAAGCGTTCAATCCTTGTTGCCTTCTTCGATGCGGAGGAGGTCGGTCTGGAGGGTTCCACCTATCTGGCCGAACACTGCGTGGTGCCGATTGAAAAGGTGAGGCTCATGATGAGCATCGACATGGTGGGCTACCTGCGCGCCTCCGGTTACCTGCAGTACATCGGTCACGGGAGCATCAAGGGCGGCAAACGCCTTATCGCCTCAGTCCCATGGGAGTCCCCTTACGGGAAGATGGATTTGAAGGAGTTTGAGAACAGCTATTTCACCGCGACCGACACCCGTCCCTTTGCCAAGAAGGGCTGCCCCACGCTGGCGGTGACAACCGGTTTGAAATCTCCCTACCACAGGGTGGAGGACAATCCGGACGGTATTGACTATGAAGGCCTCTCGTATATCACCAACCATCTATTCTCGCTGATAGTCAAAGCGGCTTCGGACGAGCATCTTGCTCCCTCCGGAAGAGTCGCCTCCGTCCACCGGATGAGTCCGTACGAGGCGTCAAAGAGCGGTTTCCGCGTGATTGCGCAATGCGGTTCCAGCCACCTGCGGATTCCCGACTATGAAATTACCGGACAAAAAAAGATTTCCTACGGAATGATGGCGGAATGGCAGTTGCGTCCTCTTGAAAAGCTGACGATAGGAATAGGTGCGGGATACCGCAGCATCGGGTCCGGATATTGGCTGCAGGAATCCTATCGTATGCATACTGCCGAGGCGATGCTGCGGATACAGCGTAATTCATTCACACTCAAATTCAGCGGCCTGATGAACATCCGTCTGGGAGGCTATATCGCACCCTATTACCGCTATGCCTTCGCCGGCAGCCTGAAGGACAGTCAGAATCCGGAGACGGTCGCATGGGACCGGATGCTGCAGCGGCATCAGTACGGGGTGTCGCTCGGGATTAACATGTGCATCAACCATCTGCTGCTGGAGTACGGCTACCAGTTCGACCTGAACCCCATGTTCCTCTCCGACGCTCCATTTAAAGGGCAGGGGCGCGGCTTCCACCTCGGTGTCGGCTACCAGTTATGACATCGTAAATCCTGACAGAATCTGGTGCGAAAAAATGCTGCGGTCTCCGTTCGTATGGAAAAAATGACTACTTTTGCATATTCTTTCATCAAAAAGCAAATGTCATGATCAACAAGAACGGACTTCCCTATAATGCGCTGGCTGGCACGAAACAGCTGGGCATTCTGCCCCGTATGGCCAACCGCCACGGGCTCATCACCGGCGCCACCGGCACCGGAAAAACCTGCACCCTGCAGAATCTGGCCGAAACCTTCAGCGCGATGGGAGTGCCGGTCTTCGCCACCGACATCAAGGGCGACCTCTCCGGCGTGTCCAAGGCGGGCGGCGGCAACGTTCATTTTGAAAAAAGTGTCGCCAATTACAATTTGGCAGATGAAGGCTTTGCCTACAAGGGTTTTCCGGTCTGTTTCTGGGACATTTTCGGAGAGGAGGGGCATCCGCTGCGCACAACCGTCAGCGAGATGGGGCCGATTCTTCTGAGCCGCATCCTTGATTTGAACGACACCCAGAGCGATGTGCTGAACCTCGTTTTCCGCATCGCGGACGACCAGGGGCTGCTGCTGCTGGATCTGAAGGATCTGCGCAAGATGCTGGAGGAGGTTGGCAACCGCCGCGCCGAATATGTTACCTCCTACGGTAACATCTCCGTGGCGACCGTCGGCGCAATCCAGCGCGGGCTGCTTGCCTTGGAGGATCAGGGCGGCGACCGCTTTTTCGGTGAGCCGGCCATCGACATTTTCGATTTCATGCAGACGCAGGATGGCAAGGGTGTGATAAGCATCCTGGCGAGCGACCGTGTGATCCAGTCGCCGAAAATCTACACCTCGTTCCTGCTCTACCTGTTGAGCGAGCTTTTCGAGCAGCTGCCCGAGGTGGGCGACCTTGACAAACCGAAGATGGTATTTTTCTTCGACGAGGCACATTTGCTCTTCAACGATATAAGCAAGAGCCTGCTGGAGCGCATCGAGCAGGTGGTGCGGCTGATCCGCTCCAAGGGGGTGGGGGTCTATTTCTGCACCCAGAATCCGCTGGATATTCCCGAGACGGTGCTGGGGCAGCTCGGCAACCGTGTGCAGCATGCGTTGCGCGCCTACACGCCGCGTGACCAGAAGGCGGTAAGCACGGCGGCGGAGACCTTCCGGCAGAATCCGGCCTTCGACACCAAAACCGTCATCACGGAGCTGGAGGTGGGGGAGGCGCTTGTCTCCTTCCTGGACGAAAAGGGAGCCCCCGGAATGGTGGAGCGGGCGCGCATCCTGCCGCCTGAAGGGCAGGCGGGAGCCATCACTGCGGAGGAGCGTAAGCAGATAATGCGGCAGTCACTTGTGTCCGGACACTATGAGGAGATTGAGGACCGCGAGTCCGCCTTTGAGATTTTGAGCGGCCGCATCGCCGAGGCGCAGCGTCAGAAGGAGGAGGAGCAGCAGCGCAAGGAGGAGCTTCGGGTCCAGAAGGAGGAGCAGAAGCAGCAGCGCGAGGAGGAACGCCAGCGCAAGGCTGAGGAGCGTGAGAAGCTGGCCGCCGAACGGCAGCGCAAGCGCGAGAAGGAGAGCACTATCCTCGGGAGCCTGGAGAAGATGGCCGTGCAGAAGGCCAAGCGCGAGGCGGTGAACACCGTCTTCAAACTTGGACGCAACCTGCTGGGCTCGCTGTTGAAACGTTAGGCGACGTTTTGTTGATGCAGCGTGCCTATTCCACCACCCATTCCCCGACGGTCATGGTGTCGCGGGCGAACTGAACTCCCACCTTCACCACGCGGCGGCCTTCGGTCTGGTAGGGGATGGCGTAGCCCTTGCTGTTGATCTGTTCAAGGGCCTCCTGTGCCGTGCCGTTAACCTTCAACTCGAACACCCAGGTGGTGTCAGGCATCTGCACCACGAAGTCAATGCGACCGTTCTTGCACTTCACCTGCGTGCGTGCATATACATTCAGCATGTTGAATATTAGCCAGAAGGTGTACTCATAAAAACCTTCATAGTTTTTCACCTCCTCCAGCTTTTTCTGAAAACCCTCCACGTAGGGGACGCCTGCCAGAAAGGCCTTCATCTCCTCCATGGCGGCACCAATATCCTCCCGCTTCAGCGCATGCCAGAACTTGGCTGCAAAACCTGCCTGCACATCCGCACCGTCAAGTCCGGTGTAGACTGGAATCAGTCCCTCCGTCAGACCTGTCTTAACCTCAATGTTTGGAATGGAGAGCATAAACAGGCGTGTATCCCTGTCATAATCCTTGATGGTAAGGTAACCGCTCTGGTACAACAAAGGCAGTGCTGTAGTCATGGCCTCCGGAGGACGGTCGAATGCCGAATCTGGAACCTCAATGCGTTCCATCGTGGTTATGTCAGTGCGGAAATGCCGCATCTGCCGGATTAGGAAGGTGGGTGTGCCGCTATCGAACCAGTAGTTGGAAAGCATCTTGTCCCCGAACGCGTTCATCAGGCTGAACGGGTTATATACCTCCTCCGCTTTAGAGGAGAACCGATAGCCGTCGTATTGCGCTTTCAACTTGGAATGCATCTCTTCAAACGAACAACCGAACGCTTCAGCCATCTGCCGGATGTCTTCAGCCATGTCGGTGACAAGCTCCTTTTCCGTGATGCCGCATAGCGCGGAGTATTGCGGAAGCATTGAGATGTTCTTCAGATTGTTGATGGTGGAGAAGATGGAAAGCTGCGAGAACTTTGTGATGCCGGTGATGAAGCAGAAGCGGATCATCGCCTCACTTGCCTTCAGCGGCTGGTAGAACTCCTGCATCACGCGGCGGTATTCCGGCAGCCGATCCTCCTCATGCAGCACCTCCAGTAACGGTGTATCGTATTCGTCAATGATTACGGCCACCTGTGCTCCGGTCTGTTCGTAGGCTCTTCTAATCAGACCGTGGAGCCGTTCTCCTGGAGTTTTTTCACTCTCTTTTTTTCCATATTGTTCTTCTAGCGGTTCCAATAACAGTAGAAGCGCCCTATGGAGTTCCGATGCGGATTCCTTGCCTTTCGTCACGCTCAAATCCATATGTATTACCGGATACTGCTTCCATTCCTTTTCCAGCTCCATGATTTTCAGACCTTCGAACAGCTCCTTATCACCTTTGAAATAGGAGTCCAGCGTGGTTGTGAGCAGTGATTTGCCGAACCTGCGCGGACGGCTGAGGAAAACAAAGGGGCTTTCCTTTGTCATTCTCCATACCAGGTCGGTTTTGTCAATATACAGATAATTTTCCATCCTTAACCTTTCAAAGGTCTGGATTCCAACGGGATATTTTCTTTCTAAAGTCTGTTCCATGGGCGTGTGTTTTTAATTTTGCAAAGGTACTTGAAATTCTGATACGTATTCCCGCCCAAGGCGGGGAAAATCGCAGACTATTTGTCAATCATCTCCTCCGCAACCTCCAGCGCCTTGTCAATCCCCTCCGGGTTCTTGCCGCCTGCGGTGGCGAAAAATGGCTGTCCGCCGCCGCCGCCCTGGATCTCCTTGGCCGCCGCCCGGACAATATTGCCTGCGTGCTGTCCCTTTTTCACCCGTTCGTCGCCCAACACCACCAGCAGCGACGGTTTGCCCTGATTCAGCGAACCGAGCACAAGCGCCATGTCCGGAATGGTCTGGCGCAGGGCGGTGAGTGCATCTTTCATGGCGTTGATGTCCTCATCGGTCCGGCAGACGAGCCGGTGCTGCGCATCCGCCAGAATCCTTTCGGCGAAGGCGCGGCTTTTGGCAGCGGCCTCCCTTTTGCGGAACTCCTCCAGTTCGGCGTGCATGGCGCTGTTCTCCGCCTCCAGCTTCTCCACTGCGGACAGCAGGTCCTTCGGGTTTTTCAGCGTCTCCCTAAGCTGCTCATGAAGGTCGCGGAACCGGTCGTCCCACTGCTCCGCCGCCGCGCCGGTTACTGCCTCGATACGCCTCATGCCGGCGGCCACGGAACTCTCCGCCACAATGCGGAACAGCCCGATGTTGCCGGTTGCGGAGACATGTGTCCCGCCGCAGAATTCCACCGAATCCCCGTATTTCACCACGCGGACAAACTCCCCGTACTTTTCGCCGAACAGTGCCATCGCGCCCAGTTTCCGCGCCTCAGCAATCGGCATGTTGCGATGCTCCTCCAGCGGAATGTTGCTGCGTATATCCTCGTTGACAAGCTGTTCCACCTTCCGCAGCTCCTCGCGGCTGAGCTTGGCGAAATGCGAGAAGTCGAAGCGTAGCCGCTCCGCATCCACTGAGGAGCCCTTCTGCTCCACATGGGTCCCCAACACGTTCCGCAATGCCTTATGCAGCAGGTGTGTGGCTGTGTGGTTGTTTTCGGTGCGCCGCCGCTGGCCTGCATCCGTCTCCGCATGGAAGAGTGCCGACGGGTCCGAAGGCAGCTTCTCCACAAGATGGACAATCAGGTTGTTCTCCTTACGGGTGTTGAAAATGCGGACGCACTCGTCGCCGGAGCGCAGACATCCGGTGTCCCCGGCCTGTCCGCCGCTCTCCCCGTAGAATGGGGTCTGGTCGAAGACTAACTGGTAGAAGCTCTTATCCTTTGTGGTGACTTTGCGGTAACGTACAATGCGCACCTCCGCCTCTAACGTGTCGTAGCCGATGAACCGCTCCTCGGTTTCGGGATGCACCTGCACCCAGTCGGCAGTCTCCTGTGCCGCAGCCGCGCGCGAACGCTCCTTTTGTGCCGCAAGTCCCTTCCGGAAGCCCTCCATATCCACATCCCACTGCTGCTCCTGCGCCATCAGCTGCGTCAGGTCGATGGGGAAGCCGAAGGTGTCGAACAGCTCGAAGGCGAAATCCCCGTCGATGGTGCGGCTATCCGGATGGTCGGCCAGATATTTCTCGAATTTCAGGATTCCGTTGCTCAAAGTGCGCAGGAATGCCTGCTCCTCCTCAAGGATGATGCGGCCGATCAGCTCCTGCTGCTTCGCCAGCTCGGGGAACTGTCCGCCCATCTGTCCGACAAGGATTGGCACCATGCTGTGCAGGAACGGCTCCTTGAAATGGAGGAATGTGTATCCGTACCGGACGGCGCGGCGCAGGATACGCCTGATAACATACCCCGCCTTTATGTTGGAGGGCAGCTGCCCGTCCGCGATTGAGAAGGCTACGGCGCGGAGGTGGTCGGCACAGACGCGCATGGCAATGTCGGCCTTTTCGTCGCTGCCGTAGGCTATGCCTGACAATTCCGCCAGATGCCGGATGAGCGGCTGGAAAATGTCGGTGTCGTAGTTGGAGCCTTTGCCCTGCATCACCATGCAGAGCCGCTCAAAGCCCATTCCGGTATCGATATGCTTGGCCTTCAACGGTTCCAGTGTGCCGTCCGCCAGCCGGTTGTATTGCATGAAAACAAGATTCCATATTTCGATGACCCTCGGATGGTCCTTGTTCACCAGCTCCCTGCCGGGAACCTTTTCCCTTTCCGATGCGGGCCGCAGGTCGATGTGGATCTCGGAGCAGGGTCCGCAGGGTCCCTGTTCGCCCATCTCCCAGAAATTGTCCTTCTTGCTGCCGGAGAGTATGTGGCTTTCGTCAACCCACTCCTGCCAGTATCCGTTGGCCTCTTTATCCATCTCAAGCCCTTCGCCGCTGTCCCCACCGAAAACGGTGACATATAGGTTCGTCTTGTCAATCTTGAGGGTTCCGGTCAGGAACTCCCAGGCGTAGGCTATAGCCTCCTTCTTGAAATAGTCGCCGAAGGACCAGTTGCCCAGCATTTCGAACATGGTGTGGTGGTAGGTGTCGTGGCCCACCTCCTCCAGGTCGTTGTGCTTGCCTGACACGCGCAGGCATTTCTGCGAGTCGGCCACACGGGGGTAGGGGGCGGGGGCGTTGCCCAGGAAGATGTCCTTGAACTGGTTCATGCCGGCGTTGGTGAACATGAGGGTCGGGTCGTTTTTGACCACCATCGGGGCGGAGGGCACGATGTGGTGCTGTTTCGATTGGAAGAATTGCAGGAACGCCTGCCTTATTTCTTGGGATGTCATATCTTAATTCAAATGTTTTTAGCCGATGTTTAAAATTTAACAAACGTACCAATTCCTTTTTTATTACAGGCCGACCGCTGTTTTATTTTGCGGTAATGATACTCCGATCCGTAAAAC